>JACRMS010000017.1 GCA_016214845.1 Nitrospirota bacterium
TACTTTATTACAGATTCTGTCAGTTACTCTTTTCGAAAAAATGCCTTTACAACAAATAGTTCAGTATTCCAATTATGGTTTCAATATAACCGAAAATCAAAACCAGTTGAATCTATTCGATTCTTAACCGGACAGTAGTGAAGTTAAATAAAGAATAACCACAGAGACACGGAGGCACTGAGATAAGAAAATAAGCACAAATCGCAATTTTCAATATTTGTAATTTGGAATTTTTTCTCTGTGTCTCAGTGTCTCCGTGGTTTTTCTTAACTAACGTGCGAATGAAAGATAATTTCTGAATAAGATTGGACAGACCTTATGCCGGAAAAGATAATAGAGTCATTTCAAATAAGACGCCTCGATATTCTTAATGAGAAAGGCGAGGCGAATGGACCGCTCATGCCTGCTTTATCTGACGACCTGATAAAGAAGATGTACGAGCTGTTCATACTTTTGAGGACCTTCGACCGTTATGCCCTGAACCTCCACGCTGAAGGCAGGATAGGGACGTACGCCTCTGTTTTGGGACAAGAGGCGTCGCAGGTCGGAAGCGCGCTGGCAATTGAAAAGTCAGACTGGATATTCCCGTCTTTCAGGGAATCCGGCGTTTACCTCTCGATGGGATATCCGCCGCGTATGCTTCTTCAATATTGGTCCGGGGATGAAAGAGGCTCAAGGGTCCCCGATGACTTAAACATCTTTCCCGTTTGTGTGCCCGTGGGAACTCAAATCCCTCATGCCGTAGGCGCTGCGGCTGCGGCGAAATACAAAGGAGACAAGATCGCGGTTGTCAGCTATTTCGGCGACGGCGGCACCTCAAAAGGTGATTTCCACGAAGGGCTGAACATGGCAGGCGTTATGAAATTGCCCGTAGTATTTATCTGCCAGAACAACCATTGGGCCATATCCGTTCCGCTGAAACAGCAGACCGCCTCAAAGACCATCGCGCAGAAGGCGTATGCTTACGGCTTTGACGGCATTCAGGTAGACGGCAACGATGTCTTTGCTGTTTACAAAGCGACGAAAGAGGCCGTTGATAAGGCGAGGCAGGGCGGAGGGCCGACATTCATCGAATGTGTCACGTACAGGATGTCGGACCATACCACGGCGGATGACGCCAAAAGGTACCGCTCGCAGGAAGAAGTTGATGCGTGGAAATCGAAAGACCCTCTCCTGCGACTGAAACTGTTCATGGAAAAGAAAGGCCTCTGGTCGGAACAGTACGGAAAAGAAATCGAAGAGAAGACAAAAGAGATCATAGAAAAAGAGGTCAGGGAAAAAGAATCAACAAAAGACCCGGACCCGAAAGATATGTTTACGTACACATATACGAATTTAACATTAAGACAGATGAAGCAGATGAAGGAAGTTGAATCGTAATGCGTAATGCGTAAAACGTAATGGGTGAAAGAACAACTCATAATTTTATATACAGATGAGGGATAAATAAAAATGCCGGTACTCAACATGGTCCAGGCGATAAACCTTGCTCTGAAAGAGGAGATGCAGAGGGATGACAGCGTCGTCATACTCGGCGAGGACGTGGGAAAGGACGGAGGGGTCTTTCGCGTTACAGAAGGATTGTATGACCGGTTCGGCGCGCAGAGGATCATTGACACTCCGCTTGCTGAATCCGGGATCGTCGGGGCGGCAATCGGCATGGCGGTTTACGGTTTAAAACCCGTTGCCGAGATACAGTTCATGGGCTTTATCTATCCCGCGCTGGACCAGATATTGTCGCACGCATCAAGGGTGCGCGCGCGGTCAAGGGGGAGATTTTCCTGCCCCCTTGTCATAAGGACGCCGTACGGCATCGGCATAAAGGCGCCTGAACATCATGAAGAAAGCACCGAGGCTTTATTCTGTCACACACCGGGAGTAAAGGTTGTCGTTCCATCAACGCCCTATAACGCAAAAGGGCTTCTCATGTCTTCGATCAGAGACCCCGACCCGGTTATATTCCTTGAAGCCGCGAGATTGTATCGCATGATAAAAGAAGAAGTGCCGGAGGGTGAGTATACAATTCCGCTTGGACAGGCAAGAATTGCGCGGGAAGGAAGCAGCGTAACTATAATCGCATGGGGCAGCATGCTTCACAGGACGCTACAGGCAGCGGAAGGTTATGACGCTGAGGTAATAGACATGATGACGCTCAGCCCCTTTGACGAGGAGACAATTTATAATTCCGTTAAAAAGACGGGGAGGGTGGTCATCGTTCACGAAGCGCCAAAGACCTGCGGGTTCGGCGCGGAGCTGTCGGCGTCAATAGCAGAGGATGCGATGCTCTATCTGAGGGCCCCGGTAATGAGGGTCACCGCCTATGATGTTGTGATGCCTACGGCAAAGCTTGAAGATTATTATACGCCGGATGTTTCGAGGATCAGGAAGGCTGTTGAGGAGATTTTAAAATATTGATTTAGCTTATAGCTGACAGCTATAAGCCATAAGCTAAAAGAGGAGTGGATATGCCGTTTGATTTTGTATTGCCGGATTTGGGAGAGGGAATTACGGAAGGCGAGATCCGCGAGTGGAAGATAAAGGAAGGCGACAGAGTGGAAGAGCATCAGGTGGTGCTTGAGATAGAAACGGACAAGGCGGTAGTTGAAGTCCCTTCTCCTAAGAAAGGTAGTGTTGTTAAGATCTACAGGAAGGAGGAAGGGGAGATCGTCAAGGTCGGAGAGGTCTTGATGACCATTGCTGAAGAAAGCGAGGCCTTTTCCGAAGCTCCGAGAAAATCCACGTCAGTTGTCGGGTCGCTTCCTGAGGCCGAGGAAAAAGAGATACTGGCAACTCCCGCGGTGCGGACACTGGCAAAGGAGCTTAATGTAAATCTGGAAGCTCTCAAAGGTTCCGGCCTTGGCGGGAGCATTACAAAAGACGATGTCATGAAGGTCACGGAGAAATCCGCCCCGGCAGAGGACCAGTACGGCCCGGTGCAGAGGCTTCCTTTTAAAGGCCTGCGCAGGACCATCGCAAAGAACCTCGCAACAGCGCAGCGCACAACCGTTTTTGTAACAGGTATGGAAGAAGCGGACATCACGGGTTTATGGGATATCAGGGAGAGGGAAAAGAAGGCGCTGAATGAAAAGGGTATTCATTTGACCTTCATGCCATTTTTCATAAAGGCTGTCCAGCACGCCCTCATGGAGCATCCGCTTTTGAATGCCTCAATTGATGAGGAGAGAAACGAGATAGTGGTGAAAAAATATTTCAACGCCGGCGTTGCAGTCGATACTCCTGACGGGCTTATGGTGCCGGTGATAAAAGAGGTGGATAAAAAGACGATCCTTGAGCTTGCGCGTGAGATACAGGAGCTGAGCGTGAAGGCGCGGGACAGAAAGATTAAATTAGATGAGATGAAGGGCAGCACCTTCAGCATAACAAACTACGGGCATTTCGGCGGGACCTTTGCCACGCCTGTAATAAATTATCCCGACGTAGCGATCCTCGGCACCGGCAGGATCTCCGAAAAGCCCTGGGTCTTTCACGGCGAGATTGCTATTCGGAAAATACTGCCCCTGTCGCTGACCTTCGATCACAGGGTGACTGACGGAGTAGACGCGTCAAGATTTTTAACAAAGGTGAAATCTTATCTCGAAGACCCGGACTTGCTGTTCATCGAGAGTGCTTAAATTGCTCGACTCACTTTTTAATCCCAAATCCATAGCGTTGATCGGAGCGGCCCATTCTGAAAAGAAGCTGGGCGGTATAGTTCTGAAGAACCTGCTCCAATACAAGGGGAAGGTCTATCCCGTCAATCCAAAATACTCCGAGCTGATGGGAGTGAAGGCTTACCCGTCTGTTGAAGAGATAGACAGCACGATCGATCTCGCTATTATAATGAGGCCCGCCTCCGAAGTCGTTGAGCTCCTGAAACAGCTCAGTGGCAGGACAAAGATAGTCATCGTGGTCACGTCGGGTTTTTCAGAGGTCGGCGCATCTCAACTTCAGAATGAAGTCAAAGAGGCGGGCAGGGAGGCAGGGGTCAGGATACTTGGCCCTAATTGCATGGGCCTTTACAACCCTTATGCCGGCATCGATACATTTTTCCTCCCGACAGACAGACTACTCAGGCCCGGAAAGGGCAACGTGGCCATGGTCTCACAAAGCGGCGCGGTGATAAGCTGCCTCATGAGCGCGATGAAGTCAGCGAACGTGGGCGTGTCAAAGGCGGTCACTTACGGCAACGCGGTGGACATAGACGAATCCGACCTGTTTGAATATCTTGCAAACGACGCGCAGACAGATGTTGTGATCTCATATATAGAGTCTGTAGGCGATGGAAGAAAGTTCATCGACAGGGCAAAGATGGTGTCGAAGCGAAAACCTCTCATCATACTCAAGGCCGGAAAAAGTCAGACTGGTCAGACCGCAGCCTTCTCGCACACGGGCAGGCTCGCAGGAAGGTATGAGGTCTTCCGCTCCATCCTGAAGCAGTTTGGCATCAGAGAGGCCGCGAATATGGATGACTTCATTGATTCGGCAAAGGCGGTCTCTTATCAAAGGCCATCAAGAGGCAGCCGCGTTTTGATCGTTACCAACGGCGGCGGCTCCGGCGTGTTGGCCACTGATGAGTGCATGAGGCAGGAGTTCGACGTTATGAAATTGCCGAAGCAAAAGGCAGCGGAATTGCGAGAGATGTTCCCTCCTTTTTACGGCATCAACAATCCTTTGGACCTTACCGGACAGGTGACGGATGAGGACTATTTAACCGTCCTGAATAAATTGAGGGATGATTATGACGGCTTTCTTATCATCGCATTGCCGAATGTCCTTGGAATAACAGAAAAGCTCGCGCCGCTGCTTGCGGAATTTAAAGACAGTTATAAAAAACCCGTAGTCGTGCACGTTGCCGAAAGCGGAATAACCGCAAAGCTCGTTGCGCTCATTGAGCAGACAAGAGTTCCTGTGTATCCTTCGCCTGAAAGAGCGGTAAGGGCCTTGAAGGCGTTGTTGGATTAGGTGATAAATGAAAGTTCAACATGACTTACTGAAAGCGCTGGCTGAAAAAAGGGAAGGCAACGGCGTGCTCCTTGAGCATGAGGTCAAGGGACTTTTGAGAGGACTCGGCATCGCTGTGCCGGAAGGAATATTTGTCAGCAAAGTGCAGGCAGACCGGCTTTCCAAACTCGTGAATATCCCGTACCCTCTTGTTGCCAAGGTCTCTTCCTCAACGATCATTTCAAAGAGTGAAGTCAAAGGGGTCCGGCTCGGGATAAAGAATGAAGACGAATTAAAGAAATCCGCAGCAGAACTTTTAGACTTAAATGGCGCTGAGGGTGTGCTCATAGAACAAATGCAGCCAAAGGGACTTGAGGTTATTACAGGCGGAATTATTGACGAACAGTTTGGCCCTGTTGTGATGTTCGGCCTTGGAGGCGTGTTCGTGGAATTATTCAAAGACGTTTCATTTGCGCTTGCGCCTCTTAAAAGGGAAGACGCCCTCTGGCTGATAAAACAGATCAAAGGGTACAGGCTTCTTGAAGGATATCGGGGGGAGCCCCCGGTAGACATTGACAGTCTCGTGAATATTCTTGTAACTGTTTCAGAGTTAATTTCTTCAGGCTTCGTCAAAGAGATAGACTTAAATCCCGTTGCGCTTTATCCCGGCGGGGCCGTGGTGTTAGATGCGAAGGTTTCCCTTGCTCCCTGAGGATTTGTTTTAGAATGTGAGAATTTGACATGGCCGGACTGTTTCATTTATGTTAGAACCCTTATTAGCCGATAAGAATCAGAATAATAACCTGGAGGTAATAATATGTCCTTACTTGTTGTAGGTTCTGTTGCTTTTGACTCAGTGAAAACACCTTTTGGAGAAGTGGACGAAGTGTTAGGCGGTTCCGGCACGTATTTCTCCACCGCCGCAAGTTATTTTACTAATGTCTCGCTTGTTGCAGTTGTCGGCACGGACTTCCCGGAGAAACACCTGATGTTTTTAAAGAGCCGCAAGATCGACATTGAGGGAATAGAGAGAATGGAAGGCAAGACTTTCAGGTGGAAGGGCGAATACGGGTATGAGTTGAATGAGGCGCGGACGCTTGATACGCAGTTGAATGTTTTCCAGTCATTTAAACCCAAGCTTCCTGAAAGTTATAAGGACAAAAAGGTTGTGTTTCTTGCGAACATCGATCCTGATCTGCAGAGAGATGTTTTGTCCCAGGTCAAAAAGCCCGCCCTTGTTGCCTGCGACACGATGAATTTCTGGATAGGTGGGAAGAGGGAATCGCTGATCAAGACACTCAGGATGGTTGACATACTTCTCATAAATGACGGCGAGGCGAGGGAGCTTTCAGGAGAGCCCAACCTCGTGAAAGCCGCGAAGGTGATCCTTTCTTACGGGCTAAAAACATTAATTATAAAACGCGGGGAATACGGCGCGCTTATGTTCAATAGCAATAAAATATTTGCGGCGCCCGCGTATCCTCTGGAATCTGTTTTCGATCCCACCGGCGCGGGAGACTGTTTCGCGGGCGGGTTCATGGGCTACCTTTCAAACACCATGAATTTTGATGAGACCAATATCAGAAAGGCGATAATCTTTGGGAGCGTTATGGCGTCATTCAACGTGGAGGCCTTCAGCCTTGAGAGGATAAAGAGCCTTGATTATTCGGAGATAGAGAACAGGTTTAAGGAATTTAAGGGACTGACCCATTTTGAAGATTTGACATAACAGGTAATTCTGAATATAATTCACCTTCCCGTTGAGACTTATCAGTAAAGCAGGGGGCATATAACTGTGAATGAATCATTAAGATTGCATGTACAAAAGATCACGAAACTTCCCACTATCCCTGTAATCGCGCAGGCGATACTGAAGATCGTCAGCAATGACCTTGCCTCCGCTGATGAGCTTGAAGAGATCATCAGGAAAGACCCGCCGATATCCGCAAAGGTCCTGAGCGTCGCCAACTCGGCGTTCTTCGGCACAGGCACGCCTACGACCGACATTAAAAATGCTGTTGTCAGGATAGGCTTCGATAATGTTAAAAATATCGCGCTTGGAATATCCCTGATGACAGTCCTTGATGACGGCAAGCGGAACGGGATATTCGACTACATGAGAATTTTTGAGCATTCCACGGTTGTGGGCGCGGCCGCAAAGGCATTGGCCAGGAAACTTGATTCAGATATTCCCGAGGACGTGTTTATCAACGGCATGCTGCATGACATAGGGTTTTTGATAATGAATAAATATTTCCCTGAAAGTTATGGCAGGGTGCTGGATATGTTCAAAGAGAAGAAGTCTTTGCTTGAGGCCGAGGAAGCCGTATTCGGTTTTACTCACGCGGACATGGGCACGTGGCTGGTCGACAAATGGAATCTGCCCGACATTATTTTAGATACCACGCAGTACCATCACGCGCCGTCAAAAGCAAAAAGGAATTTAAATCTCGCGGCGCTTGCCCATGTGGCGGATTTTATAGCTACCAGGAGTATTTTCAGCGCCACAAAGGAAGACCCGAATTATCCTTTCGACAAAGCTTCACTTGATATTCTCGGGATTTCAGAGAACGGCCTCAAGGACCTGGAAGCGGAGATCAAGAGTGAAATATTTATCTGAGGTACTACGCAATGGATAACCCGTCCTTTATAAAATTACTGGAAGACATAGTGAAGGGGTCGCGCATCCCGGATTCCTTTACCGGCCTTTCCGCTGAAGAGGAAATACTTGCAATAAGGATCCATGGAGAGCTTGAGAAGGCAAAGGCCTATAAAAATTACTCCGGGATATATCTTCAGGCGTTAAGCGGCACGGAAAAATTTTATGACATGTCCATAAGGGCGCTTTCAGCCCTGATCAAGGTCGGCAAGATCGAAGAGGAAGTAAAGGACGTTTATACGTTATGCAAAAAAACACTTGAGATATTCGCCCAGGAGCTTGAATTTGAAAACTGCTCGATCATGCTGAAAGACACCGACAACGAACACCTGATATTAATGGCGGGCAGGGGAAGGGGCGACAAGTATATCTCGAAGAACTGGAAAAAAGGCAGAAGGATAAAAATAGGCGAAGGTGTTGCCGGCAAGGTCGCGGAGACGGGAGAATATATTTTTATATCTGATGTTCAGAATGATCCCCGTTTCAAACAATTCAACATGAGCGTTGAGATAACATCTTTATTGTCCATACCCCTGAAGAGCGATGAAAAAATATTGGGCGTGATTAACTTCAGCCACCCGCTGCTGGAGGCCTTCGACGAAAACAAGATCAACCTTATGGTCATCCTTTCCAATTTCGTTTCTCAGATGATAATGCTTGCAATGCTTCATAACAAGATAGCCCACTGGAATGATGACCTGAGAAAACAGATAGAAGACAAAACATCCGAGCTGACGGAAAAGAACAGGAAGCTCGAAAAATTAGCGGTCCAGGACCCGCTTACCGGCCTGTACAACAGGCGGTTTTTCTTCACAAGGCTTGAAGAGGAATTCTCAAGGTCCGCGAGGTATAACGAACATTTTTCCCTGCTCCTGATAGACCTCGATAATCTGAAGCCTGTCAACGATACCTACGGGCATCTGGCCGGTGACAAGGTCATCAGATCGTTTGCAAAATCCTTAAAGGGCATAGGGAGAAAAGGCGACGTTATCGCGCGCATCGGCGGCGATGAATTCGGATACATCCTGCTTGAGACCGATCAAAAAGGCGCGCACGATTTTGCGGAGCGCATACATGAAAGTTTCGCCAAAGTAAATCACGGTCCTGTGAAACCGACACCCACCGTCAGCATCGGCATCGCCCACTCCATCACAAAAAAATTCAAAAAACATCAGGAAGTCTTTAAAGCCGCAGATGATGACCTGTACAAATCGAAGAAGAAAAAGAAGATAAAGTAATTTCAAGACCTATAGAGTAAGTTGCTCATAAATCCGCTCTACCTGTTTCTCCGCATCACACACGTTCCCGTTATTATTTACAAGGAAGTCCGCGAATTTTCTTTTTCTGCTGATTGCCATCTGGGCGCGGAGCCTTTTGAGCGCCTCGTCTTCTGAAAACCCTTTGCGGGTCAGCCTGCTTATGGCCAGATCTCTTCTGCAGTAAACGACAACGGTTTTATCAAAGTGTTTTTCATAGCCGGCCTCAAACAGGAGGGGGACTTCAAAGACGATTAACGCGGAAGGATTTTTCTTCGATATCTTTGACTCTGTCTCTTTCACGGTCTTCAGGACCTGCGGGTGAATTATTTTTTCTATTGCCTTCCGTTTCTCAGGGTCCGCAAAGATGATCTTTGCCACACGCTGCTTGTTCAATGAAATACCGGAAGACTTTTTTATCAGGACTTCTTCACCAAGGGCGCGGGCGATCTTTTTTATCGTCTCCTGTTTTTTCAGGATGTCATGGACGAATTTATCAATGTCGAAAGTGTATGCCCCATGTTTCTTGAACAACTGCAGTACAGTGCTCTTCCCCATTCCGAAATTTCCAGTGAGTCCAATGGTCGGCATATGTGGATTATAACAAAATACCGCTTCTCAATTCGCCGTATCTCACACCTCTTGACAAACAGTCTTAAGGGGAGTAATTTAAAGTCACATAGCAGCCGAAGTCCTCTCAAAGAGGGGACGCGGGGGACCCAATAAAATTGGGGCGTATTCCAGAAATGGATAGGGCACTTCCAGGCCCGAGCCCGTCAGCTAACCTCGCAGGCATTTGGAAGGGCATAGGTCTGAAATGAAAACCGCTGCCTGGCGGTTTTTTTATTTCCCTCCGCTTGCCCCGAAGGAGGAGAAATGTCTCTCAAAAACATTCTCATCGGACAGCCGATCGAGACCATCAGGGAAAAGCACGAGCGCCTGACAAAGACGACCGGGCTGGCGGTATTTTCATCAGACGCCATGTCGTCCGTGGCTTATGCGACAGAAGAAATACTCTTTGCCCTCGTACTTGCCGGGACCGCGATGCTTCATTATTCGATGCCTGTCGCAGTTGGAATCTCAGCGCTTATCGCAATAGTCGCCATGTCATATTTCCAAACGATCCATGCTTATCCAAACGGCGGCGGCGCGTATATAGTTGCCAAAGACAACCTCGGCACATATCCCGGTCTTGTCGCAGGCGCTTCTTTGCTTATCGATTATGTGCTGACCGTCACAGTCAGCGTTTCAGCGGGTATCGCGGCGATAACATCAGCCTTCCCGGCGCTCCAGAATCATAAAATCGCATTATGCATTTTTGCCATCGCCCTCGTAATGATCGGCAACCTGCGCGGGGTCAGGGAATCAGGAAAGATATTTTCCCTTCCTGCATATATTTTTATAGGTTCGCTGTTTATTCTGATAGGGATGGGCATGTCGAAGTATTTCGGTATGCCTCATCCGCCTGCGCCTGAATTCAGAGAAGCGTCTGCAAATATATTGCCGGTCTTTCTTATCCTGAGGGCGTTTGCTTCAGGCTGCGCTGCGCTTACCGGCATAGAGGCTGTGGCAAACGGCGTTCAGGCGTTTAAGCCGCCGGAGTCAAGGAATGCCGGTGTCACTCTTATCTGGATGGCCTTGATACTCGGCTCGCTTTTCATGGGAATAACTTTTCTTGCGGACCACTACGGAATAATGCCGAATGAGAACGAGACCGTGCTGTCACAGGTGGCGAGGGCGGTGTTCTCGAAGGGCATAATTTATTATGTAATACAGTTTTCAACGTCTTTAATACTTATCCTTGCAGCCAACACTTCATTCGCGGATTTCCCAAGGCTTTCATCCATCATGGCATCCGACCGTTACATGCCGAGACAGTTAAGCAGCAGGGGAGACAAGTTAGTCTTCTCAAACGGAATACTCATCCTCGGGTTCTTTTCTATCATTCTTATCGTGATCTTCAGAGGCGATACACACGCTCTTATACCGCTTTATGCCGTCGGGGTTTTTACGGCATTTACCCTTTCACAGGCCGGGATGGTCAGGCACTGGATCAAGTTCAAAGGTAAGGGATGGATTAAGAACGTCATAATAAATGGCCTGGGCACGTTTACAACTGCAGTCGTCCTTGTTATCATTGCTTCAACAAAATTCATGCATGGGGCATGGATCGTGATAATCGCGATACCCGGTCTCGTTTTTTTGACACATAAAATACATCAGCATTATATTTCCGTTGCCGAACAGCTTTCTCTTGAAGGCGTTGGCGCAGTAAAGGAATACACCCACCATTCGGTTGTGATCCCCGTGTCGGGAGTTCAGAAGGCAGTGCTGAATGCGATTAAATATGCCAAGGCGCTGTCAGATGATGTGGTCGCGGTTTATATTTGCCTTGATACCGCGGAGATGGAGAGAGTGCAGCTTAAATGGAAGATTTACGGCATGGGAGTCCCGCTTGTGGTCCTGCACTCACCATACCGTTCTGTGATTGAGCCTCTGATGGATTACATAGACGGGATTCGTGAACGATATAAAGACGGCATCATTACCGTCATACTGCCGGAGTTTGTGCCGCAGAAGTGGTGGCATCACCTCCTCCATAACCAGACAGCGCTTCTGCTGAAAGGCATTATTCTCTTTAAGAAAGGAGTGGTGTCTACGAGCGTGCCTCTACACCTGAAGGGGTGATTTTCAAAGGCAATCATATCCTTGACTTACCTCCATAAGGCTGATAATATAATCTACTTTTAGAATATATTTAGCAGCTAAATAGAATCGATAATTCTAATTAACAATTCAATCACTTCTGAGGTATAAATGAAAATAGCAATAGGTTGTGACCACGCAGGGGTAGCCATGAAAAATGAGATTACCCCGGTATTAAAAGAGCTTGGCATCGAATGGGAAGACTTCGGCACAAAGACCGAGGAGTCTGTTGATTATCCCGATTTCGGCGAGCGGGTTTCTGAAGCAGTGTCAAGCGGCAAAATGGAAAGAGGCATTCTTATTTGCGGCACAGGGATCGGGATGTCGATTGTCGCAAATAAGTTCCCCGGGGTCAGGGCCGCGTTGTGCAGTGAGGCGTTTTCCGCTACGATGAGCAGGCTGCATAATGACGCTAATATACTGGTGCTGCCCGGCAGGATTATAGACGGTCCAACCGCGTCTGAAATAGTTAAGGTATGGTTTACAACTCCTTTTGAAGGCGCGCGCCATCAAAGAAGGCTTGATAAAATAAAGGCGATTGAATCGAGGCTGTGCAAATGAGGATGACTGAATTGAAGAAGAGCGATCCTGAAATTTATAACGCTATCGTGGAAGAAATCAAACGCGAGAGGGAGAAGATAGTCCTTATCGCTTCGGAAAATTACGCGAGCAGGGCGGTGCTTGAGGCGCAGGGCTCCGTGTTTACCAATAAATATGCTGAGGGCTATCCGCACAGGCGCTATTACGGAGGCTGCGAATACGCAGACATAGTTGAATCCCTCGCCATCGAAAGGGCAAAAGAACTGTTCGGCGCAGAGCACGTCAACGTTCAGCTTCATTCCGGCACGCAGGCCAATATGGCTGTGTATTTCTCAGTTTTAAAACCGAAAGACAAAATACTCGGCTTGAGCCTCAGCCACGGCGGGCATCTGTCCCACGGCGCTCAGGTAAATTTCTCCGGGCTTATCTATAAAACATTTTCGTACGGCGTGGAAAAAGAAACCGGATTGATTGATTACGACAAGGTAAGAAAGCTGGCCAAGAAACATAAACCTAAAATGCTCCTTGCCGGCGCAAGCGCATACTCAAGGATAATTGATTTCAACACCTTGTCCGAAATAGCAAAAGAGGTTGACGCGTATTTTCTTGCCGACATAGCCCATATTGCCGGACTCGTTGCAACAGGCAATCACCCTTCACCTGTGCCCTATGCGGACTTTGTCACTACCACCACTCACAAGACGCTTAGAGGGCCGAGGGGCGGAATGATAATGTGCAAGGCGGAATATGCAAAGGCGATTGATAAGATGGTCTTCCCCGGATTACAGGGCGGCCCGCTTATGCACGTCATTGCGGCAAAGGCAGTTGCATTTAAAGAAGCGATGACCGACGAATTCAAGCGCTATCAACTTCAGATCATCAAGAATGCAAAAGAACTGGCTGAAGCACTTGTAAGCAGAGGATTCAAAATTATATCCGGCGGCACGGACACTCACTTGATGCTCATAGACCTCACTGGAAAAAACATCACCGGTAAAGATGCAGAGACCGCGCTGGATTCAGCGGGGATCACTGTAAATAAAAATTCGATACCTCATGACGCTATGCCTGCAACGATAACAAGCGGCATAAGGATCGGCACCCCGATTGTCACAAGCAGAAAGATGAAAGAGCCGGAGATGGTCGTTATTGCCGATCTTATTTCAAAGGTGCTGGAGGCCCCTCAGGACAGTACCGTTATCAGTCATACAAGGGACAAGGTCAAAGCATTGTGCAGGAAATTTCCCGTTTATGAGGATATGGAAGAATAATTTTCGGAACCCCTCAAAGGTTTAATAAATGAAGTGCCCCTTTTGCGGACATATAGAAGATAAGGTTATTGACTCAAGGCAGAGTAAAGACGGCGACAGCATAAGGCGCAGACGAGAATGCCTGAAATGCGAAGGGCGCTTTACAAGCTACGAAAAGATTGAGAACATCCTTCCCCATGTTATAAAAAAAGACAACAGGAGAGAGTTGTTTGACAGGCAAAAGATACTTCAGGGACTTGAAAGGGCCTGTGAAAAAAGGCCTGTCAGCGTGGAAGACCGCGAGACATTAGCGGCAAACATAGAGAAAAATCTCCTTGCATCTGGAGAAAAAGAGATACCGACCACTCTCATAGGAGAACAGATAATGAACGGTCTTAAAGAAATTGACGAAGTGGCATATGTCAGATTTGCCTCGGTGTACAGGCAGTTCAAGGACATAAAAGAATTTATGCAGGAAATTAAAGACATTGTCTATAACAGAAAAAAGATTTAAGAGCGTCCGCCTTTTTCAATAAATCTCCCCGGAAAATTTGTATTTAATATTTTGTCTGGTTTGTCCGAATACTATCATAAAGAAGCTTTCCGTTACCTTGACAATCACCAAGGGAAAAGCTATATTAATTTCAGGAGTCCAAAATGTTCGAAAAGTTTACAGAGAGAGGCAGAAAAGTAATAATCTACGCCCGCGAAGAAGCCGAAAAACGGCAAAATGACTACCTCGGAACAGAACACCTCCTCCTTGGTCTTCTTAGAGAAGAAGAAAGCCTTCCAATGGTCATCATCAAAAAGATGGGACTTTCCGCAGAAGAGTTGCGCATGGAAGTTGAAAGGAACCTGCCTACGGGTTCAAACATTCTTACCTTCGGCGACATTCCGTTTACTCCACGGGCCAAAAAGGTGCTTGAACTCGCAGTTGAAGAGGCCAGACTGCTGGGGCACAGCTATATCGGAAGCGAACACCTCCTTATAGGATTAATCAGGGAGGAGTCGGGCATTGCCGGTAAAATTCTCAGAAGTCTCGGCGCCAATCTCCTTGCGGTCAGACAACTTGCAATAAATCTTTCTACACGTAAAACGCAATCCTCCGCAAAGGACAGAAAAACACATACGCCTGCCCTGGATGAATTCGGAAGGGACATAACACAACTTGCAAAAGAAGGAAAGCTCGATCCCGTCATTGGCAGAGAGAATGAGATAGAAAGGGTATTGCAGATCTTAGGCAGAAGGGTGAAAAACAATCCGGTCATTATCGGGGAATCTGGCGTCGGCAAAACAGCTATTGTTGAGGGACTTGCGCAGAGGATCGTTGCGGAAGATATACCTGAAAATCTGATTGACAAGAGAATCGTCAGTCTGGATCTTGGCGCATTAATCGCCGGCACGAAATACAGAGGACAGTTTGAAGAAAGACTCAAACTTGTGATGAAAGAGATCTCACAGTGCGACAACGTAATACTTTTTATAGATGAACTCCATACCCTTATTGGCGCAGGCGCAGCTGAAGGCTCAGTTGATGCTTCAAATATGCTTAAGCCTGCTTTATCAAGAGGCGAAATTCAATGTATCGGCGCAACAACACCTGACGAATACAGAAAATATATTGAGAAAGACGGCGCCTTTGAAAGACGTTTCCAGCCGATATATCTGCAGCCCCCATCGATAGAAGAGAGCGTCAGCATACTCAACGGGCTGAAAAACAGATATGAACTGCATCACAAGGTAAAAATTGCGCCTGAGGCTGTCAAGGCATGCGTTAACCTTTCGGACAGATACATAGCGGAAAGGTTCCTCCCTGACAAGGCGATCGACGTAATGGATGAAACCGGGGCGAGGATAAAACTTAAACGTTTTACAATGCCTCCCGAACTCCGCGAACTTGAGAAAGAACTGAAGCGGCTTAATAAAGAAAAGAACCTTTATGTAAAGCTCCATGATTTTGAAAAAGGCGCCTCTGTAAAAAGCGAAGAGGACAGGATTAAAAAACTGTACGACAACCTCTATAAAAACTGGCGCGACAATCAGCAGAAAGATACTCCGACCCTTACTGAGGATGACATCTCATTTACCGTATCAAAGATTACGGGCATCCCTCTTGCCAAGCTTGAGGAAAAGGAATCAGAGAAGCTCCTTCGTATGGAAGATGATTTGCATAAGAGGATTGTTGCGCAGGATGAAGCAGTAAAGGCCATTGCAAAGGCGATCAGGAGGTCGCGCGCGGGATTGAAGGCGAGGAAGAGACCGATCGGTTCATTTTTCTTCCTCGGCCCGACAGGCGTTGGAAAGACAGAGCTTGCAAAAGCGTTGACGGAATTTCTTTTTAACGACGAGAACGCCCTTGTCAAAATAGACATGTCGGAATACATGGAGAGATTCAACGTATCACGGTTAACAGGAGCGCCTCCCGGATATGTCGGTTATGAAGAGGGCGGACAATTAACAGAAACCGTCCGCAGGAGACCGTATTCAGTCGTTCTTTTTGATGAAATAGAAAAGGCGCATCCCGATGTCTTTAACATTTTACTTCAAGTGCTTGATGAAGGCGTTCTTACCGATAACCTGGGCAGGAAGATTGATTTTAAAAACACTGTAATTATAATGACGTCCAACGTCGGCACCAAATTCATCCAGAACGCAACACCACTCGGTTTTCAGCAGACAACTTCCAAGAATATGTATAAGAAAATTAAGGACGCGGTACTCGATGAACTGAAAAACAGATTTAATCCTGAATTCCTGAACAGGATTGACGATATAGTCGTCTTCCATCCGCTTGAGAAGAAGAACCTGGAGAACATTATAAAATTGCTTATAACCGAGCTTAACAAGCAGCTTATAGACCAGGATATAGCAATTGAACTTAGCCCCGAAGTTTTAGACTGGTTGATTGATAAAAACTACCAGCCTTCTTACGGGGCGAGGCCGATGAGAAGGGCCATCCAGAGATATATAGAAGATCCTCTGTCCGAAGAAATCCTCAAGGGCAGATTCAAAGATGTAAAAAAGGTCAAGGTCGTTCTTGAGAACGATGCCGTCACGTTTGTTGAAAGCGACGTAGAGGCATTGGTTTCCTCTCATAATTAATCAGTCCGGTTAAATTCACCTTCTGTTCATCTTGTTTATTCCGTCCAGCTTGAGTATTATATACACTTACATTTTTATACTTTAATTTTTGAAACTAATAGTTATAAATCTCTATGCTACCGGAATCAATGACAGGTTATGGAAGAGGGGTCGTCGGAGCTATCAAAGCTGAGGCCCGTTCGTTCAATCACAAAAATCTTGATATCCAGATCAAGCTGCCATCGTTTTTTTATCAGTATGAAAATGATATGCGGAAGATGGTCAAGGAAATGTTTAACCGGGGGCATATTGAAATATACATTACAAAAACAGAAATTGATACGGTCCAGATAAAGATAAACAAGTCTCTTGCCAAAGGATATTACAACGCGCTTATGTCTTTAAAAGACGAGCTGTCAATAGCGGGAGACATAAATATTAATGTCCTTGCGTCATACAGGGACATCTTTTGCATGGAAGAGGAAGATGCCGGGACCAATGAGCTTAATGAAGCAGTGAAGCTCGCTTTAGAGGAGCTTAAAAAAATGCGTATTGAGGAAGGCAAAAACCTTCTTGAGGATGTTGCTGATAGGGCGCAGCTTTTAAAAAAATATACAAGTCAGATCGAAGACATTAGGAATAAAACTATAGCCGATACAAAGCAAAAACTGCATGACAGGCTGAAGGAATTCCTGGCAGACACGGCAATTGACGAGTCGCGGCTGGTGCAGGAAGCCGCTATACTTATTGAGAGGGCAGATATCACGGAAGAGATCGTAAGGATAAAGAGCCATCTGAGCCATATGGAAGATATGTTGAAGTCCGGCGGTGATACCGTGGGGAAGAAACTGGACTTCCTTGTCCAGGAATTGAGGAGAGAAGTCAATACAATAAGCTCAAAGACAAACGATGTTGAAGTTACGAATAATACTATTGAAATGAAGCACGAGATTGAAAAGATAAAGGAACAGATACAGAACTTGCAGTAGATTGTGAATCCTTAAACAGCGTAGAAGTGGTCATTCCCGCAGAAACAGGAATCCTTAATAAAAACCGACCCGGCTTCCTCATCAAGCGGAATGACAGATCAAAGGAGATAAGAGCAATGAAAAAAGGATTACCGCTTATAAGCATCGGCTTGGGCAATGTTGTATCGGCGTCACGGGTGATAGCAATTGTGGACCCGGCTTCTTCTCCGATGAAGAGGCTGCGTGAAGAGGCAAGCACAAGGGGAAAACTTGTCGATGCAACACAGGGAAGGAAGACACGGTCTATAATTGTTACCGACAGCGATCATGTGATCCTGTCAGCCCTTCAGGTAGAAACTATTACGCAGAGATTTACAGAAGAATAAAGTGGCAAGCGATAAAATGGCAGGCAGAAAGCAGAGGCAAGGGACTTTATTTGTCATATCAGCTCCTTCGGGCGCGGGTAAATCAACCCTCTGTCATCAATTGCTCCACAAGGTTCGCGGGCTTAAGCTCTCTGTCTCCTATACCACTCGCCCTCCGAGAAAGGGAGAGAGAAACGACGTGGATTACACATTTATCAGTCAGAAAAAATTCAAGAACATGATTAACAGCGGTGAGTTTGCCGAGTGGGCAATGGTTCATGGGAATCTTTACGGGACTTCATTGAAGAGGCTGAAAAAATTGACTAAAGAAGGCTATGATATAATACTTGATATAGACGTTCAGGGAGCAATGCAGATAAAAAAGAAGTATGACAATGCCGTGTACATTTTTATTTTCCCCCCTTCGATGCGGATATTGAAGCAGAGGCTCTTAAATCGCGGAACGGATTCTAAAGATATTATTGACAGGCGTCTTGAAAAGGCAAGGGCGGAGATCACGGGATATAAAAACTACGATTATGTTATTATTAACGACAAACTTGAGAAGGCTTATAAAGAGCTTGAGGGCATCATTGTATCAAACAGACTGAAAACTGAAAACATCAGTGATAAGTGGATAAAAAGTTTAATTAAATAGACGGAGGTAACATGGATATAATTTCACTGCCTGTGGAATATGACAAGAAAAAGATTGACGGTAACTACAGACTGGTAATCGCCGCTGTAAAAAGGGCCAAGGATTTATCACAGGGGGCCTTGCCGAAAAAAGCGTCAAAGGTAAAGAAGATAACAAGCCTGGCTTTGGAAGAGGTCACATCAGGCCTTGTAGACATAGTTATCGGTGAAGCCGCGATCAAGGCAAACGAAGAAAAAAAGAAGCTTGTTCATAAACGCATGATCGATGAGGCCCAGCAGAAAGAGACCATGCCCGAAGACTTGACGGAGCTTGAAAAAGACCTCAAGGTTTACTTGAGCGAAAAAGGCGAAACAGAACAGAAGAGAAGTATTGAGGACATCTTCGGAGAGTAGATCAGCCTTAAAGTGTTATTCAGATCGTAAGGGCGAGGCGTTGACTCGCCCTTATGTTTTTAAGAATACCACTGAGGCACTGAGACACAGAGAAAAATAGTAATAAAAACATAAAGATAATATTTTTGCATTTCTCCGTGTCTCTGCGTCTCCGTGGTTAGTTATATGTTTGAGACGAATGGAACCAAATTAAAGAAGCTTGAATGCTATGAAGGCGTTTTCAACGAGGCATTACAGTGTCTGATAAAAAAAACATCATCCTTTGTATTACCGGCAGCATAGCGGCTTACAAAGCTGTTGATATTGCCCGGCGGCTGATGGAAGAGGGCGCGGTAGTAAGAGTGGTGATGACCGCCTCCGCCTGCAAATTCATAACCCCGCTGACCTTTGAATCAATAACCGGCAAACCGGTCCTCATCGATTTGTTCAGCGACCCGTTCAGCCACATCAATCTTTCAATAGAGGCCCGGCTTCTCCTCATTGCCCCCGCAACCGCGAACACCATAAATAAACTCTCCTGCGGGATCGCGGACGACCTTCTCGGAAATTTATGGCTCACCTATGAAGGCCCGGTAATAATTGCCCCGGCGATGAATCACAGGATGTATTGTCATCCGTCAGTGCAGAGAAGTATCAGGGAACTTAAAAGATCAGGAGTAAATTTTGTCGGCCCTGTCTCCGGCAGCCTTGCCTGCGGTGAAGAAGGCGAGGGCAGGATGGTTGCTGTTTCAACAATAGTTGAGGCTGCCATAACGGCGTTGGCCCCAAAAGATCTAAGCAAACAAAACATCCTTGTTACCGCTGGGCCGACCATAGAACCAATAGACCCAGTGAGATATATCTCAAACCGTTCTTCGGGCAAAATGGGTTTCGCTATCGCAAAGGCTGCGGCAAGGCGCGGGGCAAAAGTAACATTGATAAGCGGGCCTTCATCGCAGATGCCGCCCGCAAACATTTCATTTGTGCCTGTTGAAAGTGCTTCGGAAATGGAGGCCGCTGTTTTGAAACATCTCCCGAAAGCAACATCGGTCATCATGGCTGCGGCAGTGGCGGATTTCGCCCCTTCAACGGTGAATAAATCAAAATTCAAAAAGACTGAAATCTCCGCTATAAATCTGAAAAAGACTCCCGACATTCTCAAAAAAGTGGGGGAGAAAAAAGGCAAACGAATCGTGATCGGGTTCGCTGCTGAGACCGGAAAGAACATCGAGAACGCAAAAAATAAATTAAAGAGCAAAAATCTCGATCTCATCGTGCTAAATGATATTTCACAAAAAGGCGCCGGCTTTGACGTTGATACAAACATCGTTACGATAATCGACAAAAAAGGTATTCTCACCGATTATCCACAGATGAAAAAGATCGAAGTCGCGAATATTGTCCTTGACAGAATGCTCGAAGTTAAGACTAATAACGAACCTTAACCTGCGCTTATATTTACCTCTCCACACATTTGTACTTCTGCTCTATTGGGCTTTTGCACTATGATGCTATTGAACTTTTTGCTTTCTCTTTTTTTCGCTTTGGGTATAATAAGGCGACCGTACCGCTCAACTTTGATTTTTTAGGTTGCTTCATTTAAAGTAGGCTTGAAAAAATAGTGACATCAAGGAGAGAGATTGCCCAATAAATGTTCATATGTTTTTGAAGACAATAACAAAGTAAAAAGTTATTGCGAGCATGAAGTATTTAATGACAGCAAGTATTGCGTATTCCATGATCAACACATTGACCAGAAAAGCGGAAGCTTCGATAGGGCCTTTGAAAAACTGATTAAACACTGTGAAAGAGAAAATGTTAGCCAGTTTGACTTTAAAGGTTTTAAATTTCCGAAATTTAACTTCCAGAAAAAGACATTTAGAAAAAATATTGATTTTAGAGCGGCGGAATTTCTTGGGGATCTGAACTTCGATCACACAAGATTTTTAGGAGAAGTCAATTTTCTCGGGGCAAAATTTCATGGAATATCTAAGTTCCAAGGATCGACTTTTCATGGTAAAGCCAGATTTATGGGCGTTACTTTTAACAAGAAAACTATTTTTGTTGGTGGTGAATTCAAAAAGGATGCTGTTTTTCACGGCTGTAAGTTTATGGAAAATGCTGCTTTTCAGGGTAGGCACTTTTCTTATGTCACTGTTTTTCAAATGAACACATTTTATAAAGATGCAGATTTTCAAAATTGTAATTTTCAAAAAGGTGTAGATTTCAGCAAGACTCTGTTTAGGCAACGTTCAAACTTTAGCAATGCGATATTCAACGATGAAATAAATTTATCAGGAACAAACTTAAAAAAACTAAAGGGATTAAAGGGGGATGGTGTTAATTTTGAGGGCGCAGTATTAGAATCAGCAGAATTCTGGGAATTGCCGAAAATAGAAGAGTGTTCATTTAAAAATGCTTTTCTTATTTCCTGTAATTTTTCACATAAGGAATTTGTTGACTGTGATTTTACAGGGGCGGTCTTTAAAGAAGTATTTACAAAAGGATGGATGCCGGATGAGAAAACAAGGAAAAATACTAAATATGTTTTCACTGATTATGAAATATTAGAAACCATAACCGCAGTCGGATACTATGAAAGAAAATATCAGGCTATATCTACAAGCCGTGTCCCGCTAAAAGGCGATTTCGGCGATGAGGAAAATGTAGACTTTACAATTTTCGAGTTTGCTAAAGAACCATACAAATGGGAATATATATTAGACCTTCCATATGAAATACAAACAGGAATAGTTAACTACATCAATTTCTTCCGGGATTATGTAAGGAGCACTAAAGGGATAGATGTCGATATAGCCACAAATCCTGTTGGTAAAAAAATAAAGCTGTCTTTTATTACTGATGAAAAAAATGGAGAAGAAGTTAAACACTCGTTGAGGCAATACATTCTGAACTTATTTAGACCGTTCAATCAACAATTGGAAATTGAATTTAATAATCCTACGGTAACGGACTACGACAAACAACTATTACTAATTAATTATCAGAATGAACTTCTTAATAACCAAACACGATTAATATTTGCATTGCAAGATTTGAAAGTCCGAGGGAAAACTGCAGAGAGCATTGAGAAGGTAATAACTCAAAATGATAGCAATGACAATAAATTACTACTACAGATGATGGATAAATTGGTAGATAAAGTTGGAGGGACGCCACCAATTACGATAGAAGCAAATGCAACCGCAACTAACACGGCTAATATTTCAGTGAATATTCAAAACAAGAATGAGATAAGGCATTCTCTTGCTGATCTTTACGATGAATTACGTAAGGTTTGTAATGAGAAAAGCAGTAAATTGGCTGATACGCTATGTTCGGAGATTGATACCGCCTTAAATGAAAAGGGTGAAGATGGCAGTATTCTGCAAAGAACGAAAAGCATTCTTTCTGGCGTTGCTCGCTTCGTAGGTAAAGCAGCTGACTACGGCATTAAAAATGTAGACAACATAAGTAAGATATGTGAACAACTTGGGAAATTGCTGCAAGGGTAGTCTATTGCTGGCAAGCGATTTATTCAACGCCGATGATCTGCCCAGGGTCCCGGATGTCTACCGTGAAGCGCCGAAGGCTGAAAGACAGTTGTTTTGATAAAGAAAGAGCAGTGTCTGAATGGAATGACTTTAAGAGACTGAGCTTGTGGAGGGGAAGGGGTAGAATGTGCAGATAAAATATTCAAGGCATATTGAAACAAGAATGGCATTGAGAAATATTGAATATGATCTTCCTAAAGTAATTTATGAAAGCGCGGAAGAAAGATTTTTGGATACTGAATCCGGGCATACGATAGCAATTAAAAAGGTGAAAATATATGGCAAAGAACGGGATGTAATGGTAGCATATAGGCATGAGGATGCAGAGGTTAAGCTTTTGACCATACATCCTCTGAAGGAAGGGCAAAAAGAAAACAGGATTCAATCAGGAAGATGGAGGAAAATATAATGGAAGATTTTAAGGTCTTTTATGATGAAGAAGAAGACATTCTCTATCTCGCAAAAGAGGGTGAAGAATCAGAGGTAGTTGAAATTTCACCGGGTGTAAATATGGAGCTTGACAGCAATGGCAACCTTATAGGGGTTGAACTGTTTAAGGCATCCCGCATGTTTAAGGACGTCATTAAATCTATGGAAAAGAAACTTCAGATTGCATAAGCTTCGCCGCCAAGAGAACAGGACATGAGAAAGATTAGATACAGCGATGTTGATGCGCTTAACACAAAATTTTGTGTCTCTATGGATTCCTGTTCTGGTATAATAATCACAATTTTATTGCTTCATTCTGGACAAGGGAGCGCATATGAAAATACTGATTATCCACGGGCCTAACCTTAATCTCCTCGGAAAGAGGGAAGCGGACATCTACGGAACGATGACGCTTGACGATATAAATAATTTACTCAACCTGCTTGCCAAAGATTTGAGTGTTGAGCTTGAGATCAAACAATCCAATCATGAAGGCGAGATAGTGGACATCATACAAAATTCAAAAGACTATTCTGCCCTTGTCATCAATCCCGCAGCCTACACCCATACGAGTGTCGCGATCAGGGACGCGATAGCCGCTGTTGAGATCCCAACTGTTGAAGTGCATCTGTCAAACATTCACAAGCGGGAAGAATTCAGGCACAATTCACTTATCGCTCCTGTGGCGTACGGGCAGATCTCAGGCTTCGGGTTTGACAGTTACCTGCTCGGTTTGAGGGCAGCGGTGTCAATTGCAAATGCGTGTAACGGCAATTCTTAGAAAGAAACTCCAGCAACAAAAAGTTGACGGAATCCTGATCACCGACCTTCTCAATGTCAGGTATCTCACGGGATTTACCGGCTCCTCGGGTTACGCGCTCGTCACCCGGAAGCAGGCTATTTTCGTGACAGACTTCCGTTATAAGGAACAGTCAAGGCAGGAAGTGAAGGGGTTCAGGACCAGGATAGAGCGCGGGGAGAGGGCAGGGGAGCTTAAAGAGATGGTTGAGTTATTGGGCGTTAAGAAGCTTGGATTTGAGGACCATCACGTTACCTTCGGATTTTACAAGAGACTGCTGCAGAAGAAATTAAGGCTCAAGCCGTTGACCGGTGCGGTTGAATCCCTCAGGATAATAAAATCTCCGGCTGAGCTTGATTGTATCAACAAGGCGATCAGGCGAGCGGAAAGGGCTTTCAGAAAACTTCAGCCTTTTATAAAGGCCGGGACAACCGAGCGAAAACTCGCGCTGAAACTTGAAGAACTTCTGAAAGAAGAAGGTTGCAAAACAATACCTTTCGGGGTTATAGTAGCATCTGGTTTTATGTCGGCGCTTCCTCATGCCAGGCCTACCAACAGGGTGATCAAAAAAGGCGATTTTATAGTCTTTGACTGGGGAGGCGAATATGACGGGTATTATTCCGACATGACAAGGACTGTTGCAGTAGGCGGAAAGGACATTGCAAAACAGAGGGAAATTTACTATATTGTCCTTGAAGCTCAGCGGAAGGCCATCGAAGCGGTCAGGGCCGGAATAAAGGCGACCGTAGTTGACGCCGCGGCGAGAAAGCATATCAAGCAGGAAGGTCACGGCGAGAATTTCGGCCACGGCACAGGCCACGGCGTAGGGCTTGCAGTCCATGAGAAACCTTACATCTCATGGCGCAGCAAGGACATGATTAATGAGGATATGGTTTTCACGATAGAGCCGGGCATATATCTGCCTGGTTTCGGCGGGGTCAGGATAGAGGACATGGTAGTTGTGAAAAAAGATCGCGCAGAGGTCCTGACTGGTCTGCCGAAGAATTTTAAAATTATATAAATTATTTTTTCAGGAGGCATTACTTTGATATCAACAAGCGAATTCAGAAAGGGCGCGAAGCTCAAATACAAGGACGCGCCGCATGAGATCATTGATTTCCAGCATCACAAAATGGGCCGGGGCGGGGCGATCATCAGGACCAAGCTCAAGAACCTGGTTACCGGCAGCATCTTTGAAGACACCTTTAAAGGCGGGGAAAAATTCGAGACCCCGGAACTTGAAGAGAAAGTAGCGCAGTATCTCTACAAGGAGGAAAACTTCTTCTTTTTCATGGACACTGTCAGCTACGAGCAATTCCCTTTGACAGCGGACCAGTTGGGGGATGCTATAAAGTATATAAAAGAGAACATGGAGGTCAAAATGCTTTTTTACAGCGGGGCGCCTCTCTCTGTGGAGATACCCATGTTTGTCGAGCTTGCAATTGTAAAGACCGAACCCGGTTTCAAAGGCGATACCGCAAGCGGCAGCAGCAAACCCGCGACGCTGGAGTCAGGCGTTACCGTAAAAGTGCCTTTTCACTTAAATGAGGGAGATGTAATCAAGGTAGATACAAGGACCGGAGAGTACATCGAGAGGGTAAGATAAGTGTTAGTTGTTTGTAAATTAGCGGTTCGTCATTCCCGTGAAAACGGGAATCCAGAAAATACAAAACTGGATTCCGGCTTAAAGACTGCCGGAATGACAGACAAACAGAGTTTATAAACATACACTAAATAGAATACGAGGAATGAAATGGAACTTGACGAGATAAAAGAGCTGATAGAACTTTTAAAGGACACCGATATCACAGAGCTTCAGATCGAGAGAGAAGGTTCAAAGCTCAAGATCAAGAGGGAAAAGTTTTTATCTTCTTTTGAAGCTGTTTCATCCTTCAGGCCGTCAGCAGCGCCTGCCGCGTCGGAAGCAAAGGCGGAAGCCGCCCCGGAAGAGAAAAAACTGTCGACAATTACATCCCCCATTGTCGGCGTATTCCACAGGTCTCCCGCCCCTGAAGCGCCGCCTTTTGTCGAGGTGGGCAGTACGGTCAAAAAAGGGCAGGTGCTCTGCATTGTCGAGGCAATGAAACTGATGAATGAAATAGAGAGCGATACAGACGGCGTGATCGCGAAAATCCTGATAGAAAACGGACAGCCGGTTGAATACGGCGAGCCGCTCTTCCTCATTGAGCCCGGGGCATGACATTGTTTAAAAAGATCCTCATTGCCAACAGGGGCGAGATAGCCCTCAGGGTCATCAGGGCCTGCCGCGAGCTCGACATCCCAACCGTTGCTGTTTATTCCGAGGCAGACAAAGATTCCCTTCATGTGAGATTAGCGGATGAGGCGATCTGCATTGGCCCTGCTTCATCATCGCAAAGTTATTTAAAGATCCCCGCAATCATCAGCGCCGCGGAGATAACCGATTCAGAGGCGATCCATCCTGGCTACGGCTTCCTTTCCGAGAACCCGCATTTCGTAGAGGCCTGCACTGCTTCACGAATTACCTTCATCGGCCCATCAGCGGAGAACATCCGCACAGGCGGCGACAAGTCACGCGCAAGACAATTGATGAAGAGAAAGGGCATACCGGTTGTGCCCGGAAGCGACGGCCCTGTAAGAGACGAAGATGAGGCGCTTAAGAACGCAAAAAAGATCGGCTTCCCTGTCATTCTCAAGGCGTCGGCAGGCGGAGGCGGGCGCGGGATGAGGATAGTGCAGGAGGAAAAAGACCTCTCCTCTCTTTACCACATGGCGCAGAAAGAGGCGTTCGCCGCGTTTGGGAACGGCGACATGTACATTGAAAAATACATCCCGGAGATGCGTCATATAGAGGTCCAGATCCTTGCCGATAACAAGGGGGGCATGGTCTATCTTGGAGAAAGAGACTGCTCTATCCAGAGGAGGCACCAGAAGCTTATCGAGGAGGCCCCCTATTTTTTAGCGACTGCGAAATTCAGAAAGAAGGTCGGCGAGGCCGCGATAAAGGCCGCAAGGGCGATGAGGTACAGGAACGCCGGGACCATTGAATTTATCCTCGACAAGGACGAACAGATATATTTCATGGAGGTGAACACGAGGATACAGGTAGAGCATCCCGTCACCGAAATGATAACCGGCATTGACATCATCAAAGAACAGATAAAGATAGCGGCAGGCGCGACACTGCCTTTTAAACAGAACGAGATAAAATTTTCAGGGCACAGCATGGAATGCAGGATAAACGCCGAGGACCCGGAAAAGTTTATTCCCTCGCCGGGAAAGATCACTTTGTTCATCCCGCCCGGAGGACAAGGGGTAAGGGTGGACACCGCCGCTTATTCAGGATGGGTTGTTCCCGCGCACTATGATTCACTCATCGCCAAGTTGATAGTTCACGGCAAAGACCGTGCGGAGGCGGTTGTAAAAATGAAAAGGGCATTAAAGGAATTCATAGTCGAGGGCATCAAGACAACGATCCCGTTTCATCTGAAGATTCTTGATAACCCCGACTTCATCAGCGGCAATTTCAATACCCATTTTCTTGAGAAGGTCGGTTAGCAGTTCAAAGATTGTCATGCTGAACTTGTTTCAGCATCTGTAAACCCAATGATAAGAGACCCTGAAACCAGTTCAGAGTGGCAGTGAAAATTGAAAAAGCTCTTCTCCAAAAATAACCCCCTCTATCTTATCACCGACAGAACGTTATCAGGACTCTCCCATACACAAATAGTCAGGCAGGCAATTGCCGCTGGCATCAGGACAATTCAACTGCGTGAGAAGCAGATGACGAAGAAAGAACTTTATCATGAGGCCCTTTCCCTGCGTGAGCTTACGAGAAAATATAAAGCTACATTCATCATTAACGATTACATTGACATCGCCCTCGCCGCAGATGCCGACGGCGTCCATCTCGGACAGGATGACATGCCTGTCGAAGAAGCCAGAAGAATAATGGGCAGGAAAAAGATCATCGGCGTCTCAACACACAGTTTGAAACAGGCGCTCAAGGCGCAGGAGGCAGGCGCGGATTACATCGGCTTCGGCCCTATGTTTCCTACCTCAACAAAAGACGCCGGTTCTTCCAAAGGGCTGAGGAAGCTGAGTGAAGTCAGAGAACATATCAATATCCCCATCGTCGCCATCGGCGGAATTAGTCCCAATAATGTTCCTTCCGTATTAGAAGCCGGAGCAGACGCTGTTGCTGTCATGTCGGCAATTTTAAAAGGGGATGTTAGGAAGAATACGGAGAAGTTTTTGTCTGCGATTAAAATAAGAAGGGCATAGCTTTATTCATTCCCGGATTATTTTTACAAGTTTTGCCATGCCTCATCCTCTTCTGGCATAAGCCAGTCTTTTTTGAGAGAGGATTCACTTGCAATTGCTGTATCAAGTTTTTCTTTTCTTATTGCCATAAGAAAATTATAACAGATATTAAATCATGTATATTTTCCTTGCTTTTCCAAATTGTGCTTTGTATTATTAAACACCAATCCAAAACATCAGGGAGATTCTTTATATTGTGCTCGCACATAAAGAATGCGTTGTAATAAAAGGCTGTTAGCAAATCAAAAAAATTCAGCAAATTAAAGATAAATATTTTTAAATATTGTGCTATACGAAAGAAATATCCATCTTTAATTTATAAAGTTTGGAGTAACGATTGTGCAGGCAAAAGAAACTAAACTACAAGACATCATTGAAGGGACAAAACAGTACGTTATTCCGCTTTTTCAGCGGACGTACAGTTGGACAAATAAAGAGTGGGAAATTTTATGGAAAGACCTTATTGAACTTTGTGAAGCTGATAACCCACGGACACATTTCATTGGCTCAATTGTAAATATGCCGACAGTTTCAGTCCCAGAGGGCGTTGCAAAGTTCTTATTAATTGACGGGCAACAACGGTTGACTACAATCTTTATACTACTGACTCTCTTGAGAAATAAAGCCAGAGAGAGCCAACGCCAAGAATTTGCTGAGGAGATCAATAATACTTTGCTTGTCAACCCATACAAAAAGGATAATGACTTTTTTAAGCTAATGCCTACGCAGGTAGACAGAGAAACATACAAGAACCTTATTAACGGAAAACCAAATGAAGCCGACAATCAACTTACAAGGGCGTATTCATTTTTTGACAAGAAACTCAAGCAGCTTCAACTTGAGCACGAGAAGCTAAAGAAAATAATCACGAGTTATTTTTCTGTTGTAAGCATTGTTCTTGATGCAGATGATAACCCATATTTGGTTTTTGAAAGCCTGAACGCAAAAGGAAGACCGCTGACACAGGCTGACCTAATACGAAACTACTTCTTTATGCGCATTCACGTAGATAAACAGGAAGCAGTTTACAATGACTATTGGCAGCCCATGCAGACTGGCCTCAATGATAATCTTACGGAGTACATCAGACACTTTTTAATGAGAGGTGGCAGCATCGTAAAGCAATCTGACGTTTATTATGCTCTCAAAGAAAATGTGTCAACGACTAATGCAATTGACTACCTAACGGAGTTGCAGCGATTTTCGGTTTATTACCAGCGTCTGATTTATCCAGAATTTGAACCCGAAGAAGACTTGCAAAAGTATTTCCGCAGATTCAACAGAATTGAAGTAACAACGGCGTATCCGTTTCTTCTGAATTTGTATGGAATCTATAGTGAGAACAACATCAGCAAGGGTGACTTCATTAATATTCTAAAGATACTGGAGAATTATCTCATTCGTAGGTTTGTCTGCAATATACCAACGAATCAACTCAATAAAATATTCCCGACAGTTTATCCTCAATTGCTTGCCAAGTATCCCGGCAACTTTGTTGAAGGTGTTAAAACAATCTTCCAGAGCAAGGGCTATCCAAAAGACAATGAATTTTCCTTACGGTTTAAAGAAACAAAGTTTTATGGCGCCGGTGATCGGCAAATAAAAACCAAACTAATTCTTGAAACCCTTGAAGAAAACTATGCCCATAAAGAAGCTGTGCCGTTTGACAACTTAACCATTGAGCATATAATGCCGCAAACTCTCTCTGAGTGGTGGCAGAATCACTTAGGCACAGAGTGGGAAGAAACACATGAGTTGTTTTTACATACGATTGGCAATTTAACTCTGACAGCCTACAATACCGAGCTATCAAACGACGATTTCGGAACCAAGAAACAGACATACAACGACAGCCATTTAGAACTTAACAAATATTTCACAAATTTACCCTCATGGACTCGGACAGAAATTGAGAGACGAGCAGAAGCATTATCAAAACAAGCCCTTGAAATATGGAGCTACTTCGGGCAGGAAGACTCTTCACAATCTGAATTACAGGAAGTTACTGGTACAACTCCAACAGGCCTAAGAATATTAGGACAGCAGTTTCGAGTCCAATCGTGGAGGGATGTTTTAGAGCAAACTCTAAACACTGTTGCTGACCTTGAACCAGAGAAGTTTGATGTGATCGCTCATAATTTCCCTCGCTACTTAGGCAAGGATAAGAATAAATTCAGGGCAATCCGACAGCTACAAAACGATTATTTTGTTGAAGTTAATTTATCAGCTCAAAGCATACAGAAATTTTGTTATCAGGCAATGGAAACAATAGAACTTACTTCTGAAGAATGGAATGTAACAATAACATAAAAAGTCAATCACTTATAATGCCTCCTGTTGTCAAGGGGGCAAGGAAAGCTTGAAGAGCAAAAGTGCGTAAGCGCATTAGTATAGAAAACAATTTATGCAATCCCCGACCTCTTAGCCGTCAGAGACTTTTATTTGTTATAATTCAGTTATCAATGAGAGAGGAGGAAATATGAATACATACAAATTTTCAGTGGTGATTGAAAAAGACAGTGATGGGTATTTTGTGCTTTGTTCTGAACTTACTATTGATATGCTAAACTATAAATTATCAAGATATAGAAGAGGATATTATGTCTAAGGTTGGAGAACAGATTCTTGCGGAAGCCTTGAAATTGCCACCGGTGGAGCGGGCAGAACTAATTGAAAATCTTTTTTTCAGCTTTGAGTTCCCTTCCCGAAAAATTATTGACGATTTGTGGGCACAGGAAGTCGAAAGCCGTATTGATGCATTCGAGCGTGGCGAGATAACGGCAATTCCAGCAGAAGAAGTATTCGAAAAAATAGAAAAACTTAAAGGATAATGAAAATCAGATTTTTTGCTCCCGCAGAAGCTGAATTTCTGGATGCCGTTTCATACTACAATACGCAGAGCGAGGGGCTTGGATATGAATTTGCTGCGGAAGTCAATAGAACGATTCAACGAATTATTCAGTATCCCGCAGCCTGGGCCAAACTTTCGGAACGTACCCGTCGTTGCAGAACAAATAAATTCCCATATGGTGTTATCTATCAGGTTAGAGATGAAACTTTATTCATTGTCGCAGTAATGCATTTGAGTCGAGAACCACAAACATGGAAATCACGCCTCCTATGATGAATATAAATATGTGGCTGGGATGAACAAATATGTTGATAAAAATCTGATAGAGAAAAAGCTCCGCAGGATTGAAGATTTCCTCAGAGAACTTGATACCGTACAAGTGGAAGAAGTTCAATAATCTAACAAATCTCCCCTGCCCCCTCTTTTTCAAAGAGGGGAAAAATTCATCCAACTCTTTTATACAATTCTCCGCTTTAATTTGTTACAATTTCTCCGCTATGTTTCTTCAGTAGATACAATCCAGATATCAATGAGAGAGAACAGGACATGAAACGGTTTATGCGGTGATGGAGGGACCTCTGGACAGTCCTACTTCATGACCTGGTTCAGTTCAAATATCGGCAGGAGGACTGCCACGACAATAAATCCGACCAGCAGCCCCATTGTCAGGATGAGGACCGGCTCTAATAATCCGATAGCGCCCCGGAGTTTTCTGTCAAATTCAGCTTCATAAGATTCCGCCGTCTTCATCAGGACCTCAGGCAGTCTGCCTGTCTGCTCTCCGGTGGAGATGATCTGCAAAATGGTCGGAGGAAATCCTTCAAGGCTGCTTGAGAGCTTGGCGCCCTGCGATATTACTTCCTGCGCGGACATGATTTTATTTTCCAGAACTACATTGCCTGTTGCCTTTGCGGTCAGCTTCATCGCGTTTAATATCGGCAGCCCGCCTGACAGGAGAAACCCCATTGTCATGGTGAAGCGAAGCATGTAAAGCCCCATGAGGATGCCTGTCGGTTCTTTAAGGAGCAGGCCGTCGATCAGCTCCTTTTTATTTTTCCTGACCCACCTGTATAACATCACGACTCCGGCTGCAAGCAGCAGGAGCAGCCACCAGAAATTTTTAAAGACAGAGCTTATCCAGATGAGCACGACAGTGATGAACGGCAGGGAGGCTGAGGTGTCCTCGAATATCTTTGTTATCTTCGGTATGACAAACGTGAAAAGGAAGATCAGGATCATTACGCTCACGCACGCCATAAAAATGGGATATATGAGGGCTGTCTGGACTTTGCTTTTTACATTGTTTTCGTTTTCGAGATAGTCGGCGAGCTTCATCAGGACCTCCGTCAACTTCCCGCTGCTTTCTCCAGCTGTGACCATGCCTGTATAAAAATCAGGAAAGATGTCGGGATGCGCCTGCATGGCCCGCGCGAGCGACGCTCCGCCCGACAGCCGGTCTTTTATGTCAATCAAAAGATTTTTCCAGGCGCCTTTTTGCTCTGACGCTAATGAGCCTATAGCATCTATAAGGGTCACGCCTGATGAAAGCAGGGTTGAAAGCCTTCTTGTGATGCTCGCGAGTACTGCGGGAGACAATCTTTTAAACAGAAGTTTTTGCCGGGAGACTGATTCGGAAATCTCTTTAGGGAAGATGCCTTTTGTTTTGATCTTTAATGCGGCGTCTTTTTGACCGTCGGCCTCGATAGCGCCGTCTATCACGGTCCCGTTGGCGTCGTATCCTCTGTATTTAAAAATTGGCATGATTTTAAAAATAGAAGTTAGGAAGTTGGGAAGATTTGAAGTTGAGAAAAGGCAAGAAATCTCATCCTCTTATCTTCTTAATCTCTCAACTTCATCCATTATGCTTCCGCATCCTTCTGCGTTACTCTCAGGACTTCCTCTACTGTTGTAACACCTTTTATGATCTTCTCGACTGCGTTTTTCTGTAAGGGTTTAAACCCGGACTTTACTGTTGCCGTTCTCCTGATCACCTGAGCGTCTTTTCTTTCCACGATCATTGTTCTTATATCAGGGGTGATCTCAAGCAGCTCGTAAATCCCGGCCCTGCCGATGTAACCTTTGCCGAGGCATTTATCACAGCCTTTGCCGCGATAAAGGACCTTAGGCGCAGGCTCGATCTCAAGATAACTTATTTCTTCCTTTGACGGTGCATAGGATTCTTTGCAGTGAGGGCAGATCACCCTCACCAGCCGCTGTGCCAGCACGCATACAAGCGACGATGCCACGAGGAACGGCTCTATCCCCATGTCGATGAGTCTCGTTAATGCGCTCGGCGCATCATTTGTATGCAGAGTGCTGAGAACGAGATGGCCCGTCAGCGAGGCGTGCACAGCGATCTCGGCGGTCTCAAGGTCCCTGATCTCACCAACCATCATGATGTCCGGGTCCTGCCTCAAAATAGACCGCAGTCCAGCGGCAAACGTCAATCCTATTTTTGGATTTACCTGCATCTGCCCGATGCCGCTTAACTGGTATTCAACCGGGTCTTCAACCGTGATGATGTTTCTCTCCTCGGTATTGAGCTTTAGAAGTGAGGCATAAAGCGTTGTGGTCTTGCCTGAGCCTGTGGGGCCGGTCACGAGGATTATTCCGTTCGGCCTGGACAAGGCCTCTTTGAATACACGTAATATCTCGTCCTCCAGTCCAAGCTTTTCAAGGCTCAATACGCCCGCGTGCCTGTCAAGCAATCTGAGAACGGCCCTTTCACCAAGAGCAGTCGGTATTATTGAAACCCTGATGTCGATATCTTTACCGCCTACAAGGAGCCTTATCCTTCCATCCTGCGGGAGCCTTTTCTCCGCGATGTCGAGTCCGGCGATTATCTTTATCCTTGATATGAGAGCGTCCTGGATTATTCTGGGGGGGCTCAGCACTTTGCGCAATATTCCATCCACCCTGAACCTGACATCGAGTCCCTTTTCATACGGCTCTACATGTATATCGCTTGCCTTTTCCTTGGCAGCCTCCATAAGCATGGCATTGAGCAATCGTATTATCGGGGCCTCTTCAGTTAGCTCAAGCAGGTCCTGCGGCGATTCAAACTCCGTGGCGACCATGGACAGGTCTTCGCCTTTGATATCTCCCATCACTTCATTTACCCTGCTGGTCTGGCTGTAGATGCGGTTAATGGCGTCGATAATTACCTTCTCGTCCGCCTGAACGGGATGGGGCTTCAGATTCAGGCCCCTTGCCATGTCCCTGAGCGCGAAGATTCCGCGGTTATCGGCAACAACGCCTAACAGCTCGCCGTCCTCTTTCCGCATAGGCAGGAACACATTTCCCTTTACAAATGAAAGGGGGAGGTCCTGTAAAAGTGAGAACTCCATTTCATCGTCTTTTATGCTGTCGATTGTTTCCATATTTAAAGAGTGACAGTGTCAGTGATTAGTGTCAGTTCACTATTGCTGACTCTGTTAGTGGCACTTACACTGTCTCATATTTTCTTTCTTACCAGCAGCGGTTTTACGTTCAACTTCTTTTTAATCTCTTTCGCAATGAGCAGGCCCTGTTCTTTACTCATGATGCCGGGGACCCTTACTTTGTTGAAATTATTTTCCTCAACGATGAATGCTTCCGGGTAATCGCCTTTTAATTTTTCAAGCACGCCCTGTGCATTTCTAATGTCTTTCCATGAGCCTATCTGGATAAAATATTTGCCTGACGGGGTTGTTTCCGGCGCGGGTTTCTCAGTATTTAAAGTTTTTTTTTCCGTTGGCGCGGGTGTATCAGCCGGGGGAACTGCGATTTCCGTGTTGTTTTCGGTTTGAGACTTGGCAGGCGGAACAGCAGCGTTATCGATAACAGGTTCAATAGTTTGTTCCGGAACAGTTTTTTGTTCCTGGTCTTGCGGGGCGGCTTTGCTCTCTTGAGGGACAGCGGGTTTCTCTTTCTGCATTGTGTCCGAGTCCAGCGGCGGGTTAGTTATCTTGATCCTGTAATTCGGTTCCGCGTAGAGGACTTCAGGCATGGAAGAAAATTCTTTTAAGGCGCCTTCCACTTCCTGCCCGGATTTCAACTGGATATGGTAGACATTTATATCTTTTAAATAAGCTATAACCGACGCCCTCTTTTGCGCAATGATCTCCAGCGCCCTTTCTTTTGAAACATCGTCTTTAAACCGTACCAACAGTTCACCTACATGATAAAATTTTTCCCTCTCCACAAATGTCTTATGCTTCTCATCCGTTATCTTTATCAGTTGGTCCGAGTCCTTGACAACATGCGGTGACAGGAATACCAGAAGGTTCGTCTTGTTTTTTGTCACACTTGTTGTCTTGAAAAGCCAGCCCAATACAGGTATGTCGCCAAGCAACGGCATCTTTGTTACGGACTCCTCTTCTTTTTCCTGCATCAGGCCGCTGATGACAACCGTGCGTCCGTCCCTGACAACAACGGAAGTCTTTGTTGAGCGCTTGGTGGTTGTGGGGCCCACTGTTGTCAGGACAGCTTCAGAGGTATCTTTGACCGCCGAGATCTCCTGCTTGATATCAAGCCTGACATAATCCCCCTCTGTTATCTGGGGAGTGATCTTGAGCATTATGCCGACGTCCTGTCTCTCTATGGAGTTTAAAACCGTATTGGTGGTAGTTACGTCGCGTTCCCTTTTTGAAATAAACGGCACGTTTTCTCCGACTAATATTTCCGCCTCTTCATTGTCGGATGTCAGTATCTGTGGAGTTGAGAGGACATTTACGGCGTCTTTGAATTCGTTCAGGTTGAAGAGGGCCGCGAAACCGGGGGCTGTAAGGGTTGTGGATGTAGCGGCCCCGCTTGAATCTATGGAAGAGATGGGGATGTCGATGAAGTTGCCCATTCCGCCGGCAGTAAATCCCGTTAAACCGTTAACGATCGAAACTAGGGAGCTTGAACTCAAATTCCCAAAGCCGCCGATAACGATCGGTTCACCGTTATGGCTTACCGTGGCCCTCCATTTTGATCCGAGCTCCTTTAGCTTGTCGATCGAGGCCTCAACAATCATGGCCTCAACGTACACCTGCTTTCTTCTCCTGTCGAGGGTCTTTATGACCTGCGCGATATTTTCATACTCGGAAGGGGGCGCGACAACGACAAGTGAGTTGGTCGATTTGTCGGGCGTTACGCTTAATGTCGGGACCGAATCAGGAGACTTCTGTTTGTCCCTCTGTGAAGCCTTGTAGGCTGTCTGGAGGTTTTTCAATATTCCTTCAAGCACCTTTGCAAGAGTCACCGCGTCCGCGTTTTCGAGAAAGTAGACACTCACCTTTGCGGTTTCTTCCTGGGCCGAGGGGAGGTCGATCAATTTCAGAATGGACATTACTTTTTCCATATTCAGGGCGGAATCCACAACAAGCAGGAAATTGCCCGGGCCGAAGGCGGAGATATGACCGTCTCTTGAAACCACCGGACGAAGGAACTGTATAGCGTCATCAGCCTTGATGTTCTGGGTCGGAATGAGTTTTGTGATGTACCCTTCATTAACGGGGATCTTTTCGTCCGTAGATAGCTGGCCTTCCTCCTTTGCCTGCGAAGCCAGGATGATCTTGTACGTCTTGGGGCCGGACGGGATTATGGTGTAGCCTTTCAGGCCCAATACGGAAGTAAAGAGCGAGAAGGATTCGTCAATGGAAAGCTTTGCCGGCGCTATGATGGTGATCTTTCCTTTGACCTTGTCGTCAAAGATGAAGTTGTTGCCTGTTATCTCGCTGATGAATTTTATTATCGTCGGTATGTCGACATCAATGAAATTGAAGGCGATGTTCTCATCTGACTTCCTGTTTTCGGAAAAGGAGAGTCCGGGTGTGAGCGAAAAGGTAAATACAAGCAGACAGATCAAACACAGGGTCCTGACAACTTTCATTTTACCGGTATCTTTCATTTTTCACTTTGAATTTTACAATTTATCTTAATGTTAATCAATAACTACCTTATGCGATAAGTCATCGACATGTTTTGATCGTTCCTGATTATGTCAAGATTAACGCTGTTCATCCCCTTCAATGCCGTCATTGCCTGCATCGCGACTTCGGCGTTTGAGATCTCAAGGCCGTTTATCCTTAACAATATGTCGCCGTTCCTTAACCCAAGACTTTGATAAATGCCCCCCGGCACTACCTCGCTTATTTTGAATCCCGACTGTTTACCGTCCTTGATATTTGGCAGCAGTCTCGCCTCGGTCAGTATCTTTTCGGGATTCTCAAGAGATTGCTGAACCCTCCGGCTGTCGAGGATGTATTCCTTCTCGCCGACCTTTTTGGCAAAGGATGGCCGCTGAGATTCAGTAGACTGCTCCGGAGCTGACGCTGAAGCCGACGGCAAATCCTGCAGCGGGATGGCGCTGATAACAGAGTTTTGTTCTATTTCAATGGACGACTTTTCTATTTTTATTAAGGTCCCGTAATTAAAGACCTCAGTGCCGTATCTGAAGACCTCCTGCTTGCCCGGAGATTGCACCTTGTCCTCAAAGATCGCGTAACTCAGATTTTTGGGGCCGACCACGGTCCCGACGAGGATGAGGTTTGACAAAGGACTGGGCTGGGCCGCATTCTCCTCGGAGACCTCAATTGGGCTGAGTGTCATGGGCGGGCCAAAAGGGTTTTTTTCAAGGATGGGCGAATAATACATGAGAGGTTTTTTGCTTGCTGCTTTTTGCACGGCCATTTTACTTTCGGAAGCCGCCGGGCGCGGTTGTTTCTTTGAAAGCGTGGTGCTGACGATACTGCGGACGAGCAGGAGGCTTGCAATTAGAATAAGCGCCCCGAGAAAATAGTTGAGCAGGTAAAGCTTCTTAAATGAAAATTCAAACATTTTTATTAGCTTAAACTTTTGCCGGTTCGCTGTCAATAATAACAGGTGTAGGCTTAATATAGTCGACTATTATATCGTCGCTTCTTTCAGCGCCTCTGCGCAGGGACACTTTCTCTGTTCGGGGACAAGCGTGAATGTTTCTTTAAGAAGAAGCTTGAGCTGTTCGGTCGTCGCCTTCATCGCGTTCATGACCTCGGAGACAGTGAGCTTTTGCCTGCTGATCCCTGCGGCGTAATTCGCTACAACAGAAATGCCGGAGTAGCATATCTCCAATTCCCTCGCAAGCGAAGCCTCAGGCATTCCGGTCATGCCGACTACATCTGCGCCGAGCAGGGAGAATGATTTTATTTCAGCGGCCGATTCAAGACGCGGCCCCTCTACTGCAACGTATGTTCCACCGCTCCTCACACGGACTTTGACGCGCTTCCCGGCTTTTAACAATGTCCGGCGGAGCTCCGGGCAGTAAGGCTCTGTGAAGTCGATGTGAACGACGCCTTCTTTGCCGTCATAAAATGTAGATCTTCTGTTCCTCGTCATGTCAATAACCTGATCAAGGACCACGATGTCTCCGGGTTTCAGTCCCTTTTTGATCCCGCCTACCGCGCTGATTGAAAGAATTCTCTCGACGCCGAGCTTTTTGAATCCGTAGATGTTCGCCCTGTAGTTGATCATGTGTGGAGGGATGTCGTGGTGTTTGCCGTGGCGCGGAAGGAATACGATTTCGGTATTTCCCATTTTGCCGATGAGATATTGCCCTGAAGGCTTGCCGAACGGGGTCGTGATATTTTTCCTGCCTTTTAAGACGAGACCTTTGATCTCATATAACCCGCTTCCGCCGATAACGCCGATTTTTGACATATCAACCTCCTATAATGTTTAATAAAACTGGACTGTTAATAATGTCAGATTAGTAAAAAGGATTCAAGACCCTTGTCAAAACTTATGATTAAGATCCCGGATGAGCTGTTGCTGAAGATTATCAGGAAGGCGCTGTCAAACGGCGGTGATTACGCGGACATATTTATCGAGCATGAAAGGCCGCTGTCGATACAGCTTGAAGACGACAAGATAGAGAAAGTTGTCTCAGGAATCGACTCAGGAGCCGGTGTCAGAGTTTTATACGGCGGCAAGTCTGCTTATGCTTACACTAATGATCTGTCCGAGGACTCATTGTTAAACATTGCCGGGGCTGTCAGCAGCGCGGTCAAGGAACGCGGTGAAAAGGACAGAGTTGTTGATCTGAGAAGGTCCAGGCCTTTGGTTGATTTCAGAATAAAATACAATCCCCGCGATGTTCAGATAGAGAAGAAGATATCGCTTGTGGAAAATGCAAACAGGACCGCAAAGGGCATCAGCCCGAAGATAAAGCAGGTATCCGTAATCTACAGGGACTCCATTCAAAATGTTTGCATTGCAACTTCAGACGGGACCATTGCGGAGGATGAGCGTATTTATACGCTTGCGCTTGTTCAGGTGATCGCTTCAGACGGTGACGTCTTGCAGACAGGTTATGAACCTGTGGGCGGGCTTACGGGTTTTGAACTGTTTGAAGAAAATCCATTCGACGAGATAGCAGTTAAGGCTGCTGAGAAGGCGGTAAAGATGTTGAGCGCAAGAAAGGCTAGCGGCGGGAGGATGCCCGTAGTAATCTCTGCAGAGGCAGGGGGCACTATGATACATGAGGCTGTTGGACATGGGTTGGAAGCAGATCTTGCGCAACAGGGGTTGTCTGTTTACACAAACAAGATCGGGCAGCAGATCGCATCGCCCTTGGTTACGATTGTTGACGATTCAACGCTGCCTAAAAAGAGAGGCTCATTCAGATTTGATGATGAAGGGACTGTTTCTCAGAGGACGGTCTTAGTAGAGAACGGGGTCCTCAAAAGTTATATGCATGACAGGTTGACGGCGATGAGGGAAGGCACAGGGTCGACAGGAAACGGAAGGCGGCAGTCTTATAAAGACAGGCCGATACCGAGGATGACCAATACATTTATTGAACGTGGGAATGGGTCCCCTGATGAAATAATAGGATCGGTCGATAAAGGTTTCTTCGTGAAAAAGATGGGGGGAGGGCAGGTCAATACGGTTACGGGGGAATTTGTTTTTGAGGTGTCCGAGGGATATCTGATTGAAAAGGGTCAAGTGGGAGAGCCTGTGCGCGGCGCTACACTCATTGGAAACGGCCCCGAAATTCTTAAATCAATAGATATGGTAGGGAATGATTTGGGTTTTGCAATAGGAACATGCGGTAAAGATGCCCAGGGTGTGCCGGTTTCTGACGCGATGCCGACCGTAAGGATACCGGAGATCGTGGTCGGAGGGGAAGCCTGATTTGTGCTAAATAAAGCCACAATAGTTGTATTTATGATACAGATAATAAGATAAGCCCCTTGTTTTTTAAAGATAATTTATTGGTATCTATTTTGCTTATTACTGATGAAAACTTTAGAAGAAAACCTTAAGAAAGGGCTGAAAGAATTTAAAAAGGGCTCTTACCTCTTGGTGTTCTAAAAAGTGTCTGGGTTGTACGATTGCTTCAATTAGCAGTTGGTTGAGAAAAACGAAAGGAAAGAAAAAACTAAGCTTTAGAAAATATGGGATTTTTCTTGGGATTTAAGATGAGACTTCAAAATACATTAAAGAATGAGATCATAATTACTGGAAACGGACTTCACACCGGCCACATTATAAATATGAGGCTCAGACCCGCGCCAAGGGATTCCGGCATAGTATTTATCAGGACCGACAAGAGGGACACCAGAATAAAAGCAAATGTAAGCTCTGTTGTTGATACAACTTTTGCCACAACCCTTGCTTCAGAAGGTGTCAGGGTCGGAACGGTTGAACATCTTTTAGCTGCTTTTGCAGGTCTTGATATAGATAATGTATATGTTGAGATTGATGGCCCCGAGGTGCCGATAATGGATGGAAGCGCCCTGCCGTTTGTTAATAAGATCATGGAGGCAGGAATTGCAAAACAGGCCAAGACGGTATCCTTTATAAGGATACGGGAACCTATTGTGGTCATGGAAGGCCCAAGCCAGATTGCAATTACACCCTGCGAAGGGATGAGGATAACGTATCGTCTTTTCTATACGCATCCTGCTTTTGGAGAGCAAAAGCTTGGCATTGATGTTACGACAAGAAAATTTATCAGCGAGATCGCGCCTGCGAGGACCTTCGGGTTTCTCAGAGATGTTGAAATGCTGAGAGCGAAAGGCCTTGCAAAGGGCGGTTCATTAGAGAACGCGATTGTACTCGGTGAAAAGGAAGTGTTGAACGGCAACAAGCTGAGGTTTAAGGATGAATTCGTGCGGCACAAGATTCTTGACGCTATTGGGGATATTTCCTTGATAGGTTTGCCGGTATACGGACATATCATTGCAAACAAATCAGGACATACCTTACATATAAAACTTCTCAAGAAAATTCTCTCAAGCAGAGATTCATGGGAGATCGCTTCCGAGCCGGTTATCGCGCCTTCAATGACCGGACTGGCCGCACAGGTTTAAGAAACCAACTGGTTTATTTTTACCCTTATCCCTCAAGCTGACTTAAATTCAAAGATTGATGCAAAAAAAAGAGCTGTCCCATCATTGCACGATGGGACAGCTTAATTTCCGTAATGCTGTCGAGATACTTATTTCTTTTTCTTTGCAGGTGCTTTCTTTGCTGTCTTCTTTGCAGTAGCTTTTTTCTTTGTTGCAGCGGCTTTCTTTGTGGCGGCCATTAATATTCACCCCCTTTCTTCTCTCCCGTTTATACGGGAGTAGATTTTACAACCTTCCTAAGAGCAAAATTTTTTTTGCGCTTAAAAGTTTCTTTACGGAACGTTCTCCGCTTTTCTTTAAGGTTTTATATTCAGCCTGACTCATTATTGTATAGCGAATTTCCCTGCCGAACCTTTTTTCAACGTCATCCAGTGTCTTGCCTATATTGTTTGAATCACAGACGACGAATAGATCCAGAGAGGGGAGATTCGGGTCATCAACATAGGGGCCGTGGATAAAAGCGGCTTTTGCATCCAGTGCCTTTAAAACGGACTTGAGGGCGCCGGGGACCCCCAGTGACTTTGCGATCAGACCTTTAAGCTCGGGGAACAGGGAAGAGTTCCTGTTGACTTTGAAATATTTGAGGTTGCCTTCCCTCTCGCTTGTAACGAGGTCCATCTGTTCGAGTTTGTCGAGTTCTCTTTTTATGCCGGATGCGTTTTTGTTTGTAAGTCTGGCGATCTCTCTGACGTAAAACTTTTCTTCAGGATTGTTGAATAACAGCGACATGATGTCTGCTCTTATTCCCGATGTGAAAAGTTTTTCTAACATATCTGCATATAATGTATAAAATTAAAATAAACTTGTCAAGAGAAAAATGCAAAAAAGAAACAAAGAGATACTTTTTGTATACAAGTCGATTGTTGCTTATAATGATATTATTGTTGACAATAAATGAACAATAAAGAAAACGAGCATTGACGGCAGGCTGACATGACGGAAAATATATCCGCGTTTTTTCAGGATAGGGAAAGCGATTATTTGTGTTCAGCGGCTGTGATATAATATCAGCGTGAATGAGGTGGTACGGGACAGCATCCCGGCTGCCGCATTGCAATAAACAAAAAATGAAGGAAGGCGAATGCTTTAAATGCGCGAGGCAGTTGAAGCGTTTGGGGGTGATGAACAGAAATGGACAATAATAAACTGAGGGACGAGATACTGGAGCTTCTCTGGGCGCTGCGGGAGAAGGGTTCAAAAAGTTTTACTGAAGTTGTCAGGGGCATTAATGACAGCGGGGCTTCCGATGCCTTGAGGAAAATGGAAAAGTCCGGTCTCGTGACGATTTCCGATGACGACGTCGAACTAACCGATAAAGGCGATGCCCGCGCGAGGGACCTGATACGGCGTCACCGCCTTGCCGAAAGGCTTTTTCATGACGTGCTTGAGGTCGGGATGGAGGAGAGCGAAGAGACCGCCTGCGAGATCGAGCATTTCCTGTCCCCTTCCGTCACTGACAGCGTTTGCGCATTCCTCGGACATCCGCCTACATGTCCTCACGGCAAACCCATACCTCGCGGCGAATGCTGTTCCAAATACAGGAATGAGGTGAAACCCCTTGTCATGCAATTAAAGGAGCTCGATGTCGGTTCAAAGGGAAGGATCATATTTATAGTGCCTTCCGAGAACTCGAGGCTCGAACGCCTTGCGTCGATGGGGATCGTGCCCGGCAGCATTATAAAGCTGAAGCAGAAGAGGCCGTCGTTCGTTCTGGAGATCGACGAGACCACGCTTGCGATAGACAGCGCGATTGCCGAAGAGATCTATATTAAAGAGCAGAGATAAAAAAGCGTCAGGGCTTTACTTGACGCCCGGCGCGAGTTCCGTAAGCCGCTGTTTAGCGAATTTTCCCAATTCGGTGTCGGGCGCAACCTGTAATTGATAATCGTATTCTCTGACAGCAGACCTGACATTGCTGGTTTTTTCATAGCTGATCCCAAGCAGGCCGTGGACCTCCGGATGCTTCGGGGCCGCCTCTGCGAAGTTTTGCAGATAAGGCGCGGCTTCCGCATATTTCTGTAACTTGAAATAACTCTTTCCCAGGCCGAAATGTGTCTGAGCGTGACCGGGGAACAGCGCGAGGCTCTTTTTAAATTCATCCACTGCCTTTCCGTGATTCCCCTGATAATAATTTACAAGTCCGAGCCCGTAGAAGGAGGGCTGGTGATTAGCGTCAATCGAGAGGGCCTTCCGGTATGATCTTTCGGCATCGGGATAATTTTTCTGCTGAAGTTTTATCAGGCCCATCAGATCGTAAAACGGGGCCTGTGAGGCGTCAAGGCCGATCGCCTTATTCAGCCTCTCTTCAGCCGCGCTGAAATTCTCTTTCTGATAAAGGTCCTCTGCCTCGTCATAAACAAAGTAGGTCTGGTTCACCTCTTTGATCTTTTTGACCGCCTCCTGGAAACGTCCCTGGTGTCTGCCGTCATCTCTGATAGTGTACGGCGGCAGTCCATTTATCATTGCCTGTATCTCGTTGATCCTTACCTCCGCCCTCGGATGCGTTGAGAGCATCTGCGTTATGAAGTTGTTCTCCTGGCGTGTCTTTCCCATCCTCTTTAAATAATCATCCACTGTCTTCTCAAGGACCTTGTGGGCGGATATTGCCTCACGGGGATCATAACCAAGTCCTGCCATGTACTTGACGCCGAGCCCGTCCGCCTGAATCTCCTGGTCCCTGTCATAGCTCAGGAACAAAAGGCTGGTCCCGACAGCGCCGGCCTTCATCAGTATGTCGCCTCCCTTTTTCTCCCCCAGCGCGGCCGCCCCGATGGTCAGGCCTAATTGCTGAAGGGTAAGCCGCGTCATTTTCTTAGCAGAGTGCCTTGCCATGACATGACCTATCTCGTGGCCGATTACAGCCGCAAACTCCGCCTCGTTTTCCATGTTGCTGAGCAGCCCCCTTGTGATGGCGACATTACCCGGAAGGGCAAAGGCATTTGGTATGGAGGTGTTCTGAATATGAAATGCAACCGGGAGCTGTGGCCTTTCAGAGTTTTGCCACAATTGTTTTACTATCGAATCGAGATAAGATTCAAGGGCGCTGTCGTGGTAGTATCCGCCGAATTCCCATTGCAGTGACGGCGAAGCTTCTTTCCCCATCGCAAGTTCCTGTTCTTCACTCACAAGCATTAATTCATACTGTCCCGTAACCGGATTAGAGGCGCATGAAATAAAAACAGGCAGAAGAAATAAAACAAGCAATTTTAGAAATGCCTTATTCATAATGTGTAATTTTATCTTATTGCCGTTAAAGCATCAACCGCTTTTTGTTGTCATTCCCGCAGTCCTTAAACGGGAATCCAGGAGCGGTTAAGTGTCAAGGAAAACCGGACTCCCGATAAAGACATCGGGAATGACATCCAAGGAGTTGGGCTCCTCTCAATGCCATCTGTGTATTAACTCTTTCAACAGCCTCCTGAAAACATTGAGGAAAATTCTGTGGTATGATTTAAGAAAATTGGAAGATTGGACCAGAGGAAACATGGTAGAAGAAAGACTGCGCCTGCTGGAATCCGCAGTTAAAAACGCAAATGACGCCATCATTATATTAGAGGCGGAACCCGGCGAGGACCGCGGCAGAAAGATACTGTTTGTAAACGAAGCCTTTACAAGGATGACCGGCTACACCTACGAGGAGGCCGCGGGCAGGACGCTCAGGATGCTGCGCGGCCCCAACACGAGCCTTAAAGAGGTAAACAAGATACGCGAGGCATTTGACGCTCGAAAGCCTGTCAGGGTGGAGCTTGTTAATTATCGCAAAGACGGATCAGAGGTATGGGTTGAGTGCAACATAGTCCCCTTTGCTGACGAGGGCGGCAAATTTCTGCATTGGGTGTCCGTCCAGAGGGACATCACCGAACGGAAACAGGCCGAAGAAGAGAGGGAACAACTGATATATAAAATTAATACCATCAACGCGGACCTTACAGAGCTGAATCAGCAATTAGAGACAATAGGCGCGGAAAGGACGATGAGCCTGATGGCGTTGACCGTAGCTGACAGGATAAGGAACCCCGCCTCGGTGATAGGCGCAAGGTGCAAAAGGATCCTTGCAAAAAAAGAAATATCGGAAGACCTGAAGGAAAATCTCCAGCCCGTCATCGGAGAGGCGGAAAAGCTGGAAGCCATAGTGAAAGAGTTCGAGGCCTTTCTGAAAAACAGGCAGTCGAAATTCACGCATGAGGACATCAATAAGATAGTTAAAAGCGTTGTCTCCATACTTGAGAAGGAGGCATTATATAAAAAGATAGAAATGGCCGTTAACCTTTCAAAGGAGCCGCTGAAGATCAATATTCAGAAAGCCCTGTTCAGCGTCGCGGTCTTCCATCTTATAAAGAACGCGGTTGAGGCGACATCCAAAGGAGGCAGGGTGACGGTGGAGACATCAAAAGACGATGACAGCGCGGTCATTATAGTCTCCGACACAGGGCATGGAATACCGCAAGCGGATATTGAAAACGTATTTAAGCCCTTTTTCAGCACGAAGGAACGGGGATTCGGCATGGGACTGCCGCTGGTCAAACAGATAGTATCGGAACACCTTGGGAACCTAATACTGGAAAGCAAAGAGGGCCAGGGCTCGACCTTTAAAATGTTGTTCCCTTTGAGATGGAAGTAAAAGAAAGAGTGTCAGCCCTTCTTTCTGGTGATTGAATCACTCTGCAAAAAAAGCCCTCATTTTTTTATAGCCTTTACTTTTTATACTAAGGTAAGCTTAAATCACGCTCTAATTGATTTTCAGATACTTCGCACAGTGGGGGGGGGTAACACCTGTTCAAGAGCGGGCTTTTTAGCAAAACCAAATTAATCAATAACTTTTCAATAAATATATTTTAATATTGTGCTATGCAGAAGGAGACATATAAAATATGTCTAATATCGTTATGTCTCATCGCTTCGAGAGTGATGGAGTGATAAATGATATAGCTTAGTTATGGCGGTGCATTTAATGCAGAAATGGTGGAAATGGTGGGGTCAGACTTGTCTATTGACATTTGAAGTGTGCCCTGCTAAAGTGACGCATGGCAAGGAAGCCGAGGATAGAGTTTGAAGGAGCGTTTTACCACGTAATAATCCGAGGAAACCAGAGGCAGAAGATATTCAGGGACGAAAAAGATTACAGGAAATATCTTGAGATACTTTCCGGCTACAAGAAACAGTATCACTATCGTCTTTTTGCATACGTATTGATGAATAACCATGTGCATTTGCTGTTGGAGACAAAGGATATCCCGCTTTCAAAAATACAGCAGGGGATTAATCAGCGATACACAATGTATTTCAACCGGAAATATAAAACAGTGGGGCATCTCTTCCAGGGGAGGTACAAAGCAATTCTTTGCGATAAGGATAGATATTTACTTTCATTGACAAAGTACATACATTACAATCCGGTGCGGGCGAAGATGACGAAATTGCCTGAAGATTATAAGTGGAGCAGTCACCGGAATTATTCTGGAAGAATTAAGGATGACCTGATTGAAGTCGATCAGGTTCTACGCATGTTTTCGGAAGACAAGACACAGGCGAGGCGTCTCTATCGGGAGTTCATGGGTGAAGGCATAAATATCAAAAAAGAAGATGTCTACAGGACCGTGGACCAAAGGATACTTGGGGATGAAAGTTTTGTAGAAAAAATATCAGATAAAACGGAAGAAAGAATTAAAGAAAAGAGAAAGAAACATGAACACACTTTAGAAGGAATAACAAAAGCGGTAGAGACGGTCCTGGGGATAACAATCAAACAGATGAGGGAAAAAGGCAAAGACCGGGAAATATCTCTTGGAAGAAAGCTGATGAGTCTCGCAGCAAATGAGTATGGCTACAAGGGCAGAGATGTGTCGAGATATCTCAGGAAAGACCCATCGATTATAACGAGATATTTAAAGGAGAGAAACAATCTGAAAAAGGCAGCGGAAACGGTGTTTAAGGTGTTATGCAATAACAAATGTCAATAGGCAAGTCTGACCCCAGCGTGCCTGACCCCAGCGTGCCCCAGCGTGAATGAGAAGAAATTAAACACCGAAGAAGGCAGAAAGATATATGGCAAGAGGAAGATACTTGCAGAACCTGTATTCGGGCAAATCAAGGTTGTAGGCGGCTTGACTCAATTTCTTCTGAGGGGATTGGAGAAGGTCAGAACAGAATGGAAGATGAGTGCGGTTGCTCATAATTTATTGAAAATAACCAGGAGAATCATGGAAGGGAAAGTAAGAGACTGTCTCACTAACTGTGTAAGTTCAATTTTCACTGTATCCTATCCTCAAACAATATAGCGATCTGAGAATAGACTTGAGACCATCCTCTGAGAGGCATGGTCCATTTTTTATCGAGTTCCAGTGCTGCCATATATAGAGACTTCAAGATAGCGTCATCAGTTGGGAATAGCCTTCTGGCACCAGTAGCCTTTCTGAATTTACTA
>JACRMS010000018.1 GCA_016214845.1 Nitrospirota bacterium
CTTGTAGCTCCTGTACTTCATAACTTCCCTCCTTTTGAATTATTTTCGTGACAAACAACCATGGGGAAGTTTATAATTACTCACTTAGCAATTTCCCGGTCCTTTTTACTTTTCCTGCTGCGTAGTATAGATATCGTTAGGCGTCGGAGGCCTTGCGGTCGCACTCGCGCTTCAGGATACGCTTGCCAACTTGTTCGCCGGAATCCACATATTAATGGAAAAGTCCATCAGGGTGGGTGATTTCATCAGGCTTGAAACCGGCCAGGAAGGATATGTGGAAGACATCACATGGAGGACTACCAGGATCAAAATGAGGCCTAATAATATGGTTGTCATACCAAACAGCAAGCTCGCGCAGAGCGTGGTAACGAATTACTACCTGCCGGAGAAGAAGATGGCGCTGCCGGTCATCGTCTCCGTAAGCTACAGTTCCGATATTGAATTAGTGGAGAGGGTCCTCACTGAAGAGGCGAAAAAGGCGATCGGCGAGGTCAGCGGACTGCTTGGAGACCCTGAGCCTGTTGTAAGATTTATTCCCGGTTTTGGAGAGAGCACGCTCAATTTTACTTTGATCAGCTATGTACAGGAAGTTGGAGATCAGCCTGATGTTGAACATGAACTGAGGAAGAGGATCTTCAGGCGGTTCAAACATGAAGGCATCGAGATCCCGTTTCCGCAGAGGACGGTCCATATTGTGCAGGGCAAGAACCTGTAATACAGTATCCCGGAGGTGAGAGATATGCAGCGAATCACGTTTAACATGCAGAAGGAGATCTGCGATGACTGCTCCCTGGCCTTAAAGAGGTTTATAGGGCATATGGACGGAGTTGAGTCCATAGAGACGGAAGACGGCAGGCTGGTCATAGATTTCAACGCCTCAAAAATATCAATGGAAGAGCTTTCCCGGATCACGAAGACAGCATAGAAAAACTCGGGTATAAATTAATAGAGCAGGATTCATAATCTCTGCAGATTTGATTCCCTATAGTTATGCAGATCTCCGGCAGGTATCGCCATCAAAATCTCCTGTCAGAATTAATCAAGCCCCGGAACCTTACGGTTCTTCTCCCTTGAAGTTTTTATATAAGGCGTTATATTCCTTTTCAAGGTATATGTAATTCTTCTCAAGCTTTTCGAGTTCCTTTGTCTTTTCTTCAAGTCTTGTCTGGAGGCTTTCTACCTTCAGCTCAAGACCCTTCTTCTCGCTTAACACATTTTGATATTCATCCTTCTTCACCGTGTCCCGCAGCTTTGTGGACAGTTTGTCGACTTCCTTCCGGGAAGACTTCATCTGCTCATGCAATGACGCGTTTTCCATTTGAAGCGTTCCAAGGGACGTATCGAGGTCTTTATTGCTTTGCTCCATCTCCGTAAGCAGTTGTTGAAATTCCTTGGTCCTCTCAGCCTCGGGCACAAGAAAGTCGATCATCTCTTTCATTTGTGTATTGAGGGTCTTTGACTCTTCAAACTTTTGCTGTAAGCCTTTAATCATGTCCTGTAGGGGCAGAAGGTTTGTAATTTCCTGCTGCTGCCCGGTCATCTCACTTTCAAGCCTCCTGATCTCACCCTGTGCAATGGTAGCTTTTACCGACAGCTTTCTATGCCTGATGAACAAGAATATGGAAAGGCCCAGGAACATCAGGAGGAACTGAATGATAAACAGAAATACGAGGGCGTTGACTCTGATCATTTCCCCTTTTTCCTTTTGATGACGGATTGGACTAAACCCATAAAATACTTCCTCTTGAGATAAGCAAACACTGCTGCGCATACCACGAGATTGATGATCGCAAATTGAATAAGCACTTTTACCCAGTTGATCTTATCATCGGCATCTTTTTTCAGCGGCGACTGCTCTGGTGTCTTTTCGGATTTTTTCAGCGACTGCCTGATCTTGATATCTTCCTGCGACTCCTTTACGTCCGACACTTTGAAAGCAAATGCCTTCTCCCGCTGGAAGGTCTTTCCATCCGCGACAATCCTGAGCTTGTAACTTCCCGCCGTAAACAGTTCGATCTTTCTCTGGAATACGCCGCTGCCCTGGTCAAAGGGCGACAGCTTCATTGTTTCCCCGTCCGGCTTGGTCAACTCAAGATAGATGTCGATCTTCTCCAGGACCTCTTTCTCCTGAAGGGGCTTTCCCTCTCGTTCAAGCCAGACTTTTATATCAAGGGTCTCGCCAAACAGCGGGTACAGCTCATTGAAATTGGTCTGCAGATTGAGGTTTGTGATCACATAAGCCTTATTATTTTTTCCGGCGCTGAAGAGTATCTCCCATTTTCCCCCGGCAGGTTTTTTTATTGTTGCCATGTCGAAATTATTGGATACAAACCACTCTCCATCAGGCGGTTTGTTTTTGGAAGAATATTCTTTTCCTTCAGGAGACCTGAGTTGTATGATTGTGCCGGCCGTCTCTTTCGTGGCGACAATGGTGACCTCTTCAATTGATTTGTCCACGAGAAATCCGTTCTGAGTAATTGGCAGCATGTCAGGAGTTTTGAGGCTCTCAAATATCGAGGTAAATACCACGTGGAAGTCTTTGTCCGTCATGGCAAGGTTGAAAAACCCGCCGGTCCTCTTTGAGATCTTCTCAAGAAGCTGCCTGTCGGACTGCCCGGTAAAGGCTATAGCGTAGACCTTTATCCCGCTGTCCACGAGCGCCTTCAAGAGGTCTGTCTGCAATTTTTCAGCAAGCGCCCTGTCTTTTTCAGGATCACCTGTATCCATCAGCCCGTCGGACATGAGGACGATTATCTGGTCCCTTCCTGCTTTTTTATCGCTGGAGAGAATTTCAAATCCTTTATTGACCGCCTCATACAAATTCGTATGAAGGCCTGCGGAAGTTATCTTTTCCGCCGCATTGAGTAACGCATTCTTATTCTCCCCGCTGTCTAAACCGGTTAAAGAAACAAGCGTTGAAGCTTCATCGCTGAAACTCACCATGCCAGCCCTATCCTTACTGTCCAGAAGGGAGATGAATAATTTCGCGGCCGGGATACGGAGCGACAGGGGGTCTGTCTTTTTCATGCTGCCCGTACTGTCCATGACAAGGGCTACGTCTATATTTTTCTTTTCAACGGCATACGCCGCGCCTGAAGATAAAATAACGAAACCCAAAAATATGGCATTCAGCTTTTTATTCACGATGCAAATACAGTGCCTTTTTCCTTGAAATCTTCCAATGCCTTCTTGAGGGCATCTTCTGTTATTATGCCTCTTTTAACCAGCAGCTCACCCAGCCTTGCTGTTTTTTCTTGAAATACCTTATCAATTTTTTCAACAGCGGCATTATCTGCGATCTTCAGTTCAAGGAGGGCGTCCCTGAACCTGATGCCTTTTTGTCTTTGAAAGGCCAAAGCCTTCTTGAAATCTTCGAATGTAATGAACCCTTCTTCAAGCGCGATTGCGGCAAAAGAGTAATTGATTTCATGCTGGACTTTAATAGCATCTAAAAGATCTTTTTCAGAAACCATCCCATCGCGGACAAGAAACCTGCCGAATAGAATAAGATTATCCATAAATAATTTTCAAACCTCCTGTCTTAATCCCCTTTTATCAAATTTTTCGTTAAGTATCAATATATTTTCCATGATTATATATCGCACTTTTAAGGAGATAACTTTAATTTAAGGAACCATCCTTGACAGCGCCTCCTGCTGAGTTATAAAGTTAATACTTGATTTTTGGCCCTGTCCCTCAGAAGAGGACAACATATTACAAAACAGTTTGCGAAAGAGGTGACTTTGTATGAACAATAAAAAGCTTGAACAGACCCTTGTGCTTATCAAACCGGATGCGCTTAAGAATTCGCTGACGGGTTATATACTTTCTCAACTTTCCGAATTTCATACAGGGCTGCGCTTTGCCGCCACGAAGATCGTCCATGTCAGTAAAATGCTTGCCGGTGAGCATTATGCCGAACACCGGGGGAAGGTTTTTTTCCCCTCTCTGCTGGAATACATCATGGGGGATTTACATTACCCGAATGAACCGGAGAAGCACAGGGTGATCGCGATTGTGTATCAGGGGCCGGACGCGGTAAAAAAGATACGTGACATTGTGGGGCCGACGAACCCCCACGCTGCAAGAGACCAGAAGCCCGGATGCATCCGCGCGCTCGGGACAGTGGTACCAATAAAAGACGCTGAGGGAAAAGTAATCGGCGACCGCATGGACAACCTCATTCATGCCTCTGCCAATGACAGTGACGCGGAAAGAGAGATCAAACTCTGGTTCAGGCCCAATGATATCCCTCCATTTATGCACGCGTATCCAACCGATGTAAGCAAGGACTACTATTTTTATAAGGAAGGTAAGCTTTACACGAAGGACGAGCCGGGCAGCATCTGCTTTCTCGTACCCGGTGACACCGTCTGGAAGTCCGATCTCGAAACGCTGCGCGCGCTGCAGCACGGCCGGGCGGCATCAGAAACTCTTGAATCGGTGGTCGCCAAATACCTCATCAATGAGAAGCGGGAAAATTATTAGTGTCATGTCCCGTAGATGAAATTACATAAATGCTGTCATTGATCGTATTTCGGCTATATCGCGAGCTTCTTGATAAGCTTTCTTACGGAAGAGCATGATTCCTTGAACATGGCCTTTTCATCTTTTGCGAGTTTTATCTCGACAACTTTTTCAACGCCTTCTTTGCCGAGGATGACGGGCACGCCAACATAGAGGTCTTTGACCCCGTACTCTCCGTTAAGATACGCGGCGCACGGCAGCAGCCTTTTTTCATCATGCAGGATAGATTTGACCATCTGAAACGTCGCGGCAGCCGGGGCGTAATACGCGCTTCCCGACTTGAGCAGGCCGACTATTTCAGCGCCGCCGCTTCTGGTCCGCTGGATGAGCGCGTCGATCCTGTTTTTCTTCATGAGTTCGGTTATCGGTATTCCTTTGACTGTGGTAAACCTTGGCAGCGGGACCATCTGGTCGCCGTGCCCTCCAAGCAGCATCGCCTCAACATCTTCGGGAGATACATTTAATTCCCACGCGAGAAAGGTCCTGAACCGCGCCGCGTCAAGTACGCCCCCCATTCCCATAACGCGCCTGCATGAAAACTCCGTTGTCTTCCACGCAAGCTGCGCCATCGCGTCCATCGGATTGGTCACGACGATAATGATGGAGTTCGGCGACGATTTCGCAATTGCTTCCGCCGCGGCCTTCACGACATCCGCATTGGCATGAAGAAGGTCGTCTCTCGACATGTTGGGCTTTCTCGGAAAGCCAGCAGTGATGACAACGATATCTGAATCTTTTGTGTCACTATAACTGTTTGTGCCTTTCACAGATACAGCGGAACCCCAAAGCGGACAAGCCTCCGCGATATCGAGCGCCTTGCCTTGCGGAATTCCCTCCGCAATATCATAAAGCACTACATCCGCAAGCCCTTCCTTTGCAATCAACTGCGCTGTCGAAGCCCCGACATTTCCCGCGCCTATAATGGTGATCTTCTTTCGCATTTTCTCCTCGCTATAATTAACCACAGAGAACACAGAGGTGTATAGTGGTCTTTAATAAAATATTTGAGTAAACGGAAAGACATTATATCCAAGATGGATAAAAATTAACAAGGCTAATCAGAGATGAGTAGCCTTATTAGGAGTGTAAATTATTAATGGGACTATTTATGCCTTAGACTTTTGCTCTTCTGCACTTCCGCTCTTTTGCACTTTCCAAGTATCTTCTTCCTGCTAAAAGTATTCCGCCTGTGACAAAGAGAATAGAGCTTATTGGCTCAGGAGCTACAGGTGAGCCTGAGACAGCTACATCTCCGGGACGAACAGCGATTGCGTAGTCACTGCTGTCCTTATTGCCTAGTCCTTGGATACCATCAGAGAATCTGAAGTCCCATGCGATGCCCGTATCAGCAGAATACTCAGTACCAGACCAGTAGAGGGCGGATCCTAAATTCCAAAAGTCACCAGTGTTTTTCAGACTCCAATTGCCATCGCCTGCATAATTTCCAGAGCTATCAATAAATCCCAAATTTCCAAGCTCCGTATAGTATAGATGCCCCATCTCGCTGCTCGTTATGTTGTAGCCGGTTGTGGTTGTGCCGTCATAGCCCCAACTATATGGGCCATCAACTGTTGTCGGCAAACGCCAATCGTCATAAATATTCCCTCCGAAATCCACTGTCAGGACAGATGCCCAGTTTATCTGATTCTGCCACGTATCAAGGTAGTTCGTATAATCGTACCACGTGATGTTAAGATCGCTATCATATATCAACTGATTACCAAGGTTATCAGTACCACGAACTTGCAGGGCTGCTTGCGCACGCAGCGCAGAAATAAAGAATATTGCAACTATCAAAACAATAATACTTCCTCTGCTTAGCTTCTTCATTTTGATTCCCCCTTTAATATAGATTTAAGCAGCATCCTAATAATATTGTTGCAATCACGAATTTGAATTTTGTAAAACAATTATTAGCAAAAGGGAAGGTGTCCCCTTAATATCAGAAGTGAAACCGTTGGCGCATTCGTTAACTAAACAACAAACGCTACGTCACCGAAACTTTTGGCGTTATAAAATTCGCACATCTTGAAATGTTTGCTGCAAAAGTAGATCGCTTTTTCAATGTCCTGGCTGCCCATCGTTACGCAGTAACACTCGCTGAAAGGATTTTGTACAAAAGGACATATCTTTTTTTGAAAACGTGTTGACATTATTCACCCCGCTAAATTAATTCGTAATGACATAAACCCACAACCTGACATTAACCAATACAATTCTCATGCCAGAACAATAAATAAATGTTTTCGTTAATAAACAGATAGTTATTGATAAATGAAGAGCACATAAAATAATTCTGCACAGTAACAGCTGTCACAGTTATGTGCCATGACACGGTGTTGCATCGTCTTCTTTTTTAAAGTATCATAGTCGTATTATGAAAAAAGTGAGGCTTACGCAGAACGTAAGCGCGGGCGGTTGAGCGGCAAAATTGGGTCCGGCGGACCTGTCCGAAATTCTTTCTGACATGCTCAAATGCACACACCAGAGGGTTGTCGTAGGCCCCGGTGATGACGCGGGGGTATTGCGGTTCAATGGCAATCTGCTCGTTGAAACAGTGGACGTGATCACTCCTATTGTCGACGACCCTTATACCTTCGGAGCGGTCTGCGCTGCTAACTCGGTGAGCGATGTTTATGCAATGGGAGGGAAGCCTCTCTCAGCCCTTGCTATCCTTGGGTTTTCATCATGCGATTACCCCCCTTCCGCTGTAAGAGGTCTTTTGAAAGGCTGCATAGATAAGCTCAAGGAGGCAGGCGCGTGTTTGATCGGCGGGCACAGTATAGATGATAAGGAGTTCAAGTTCGGCCTTGCCGTAACAGGCGTAATCGATAAAAAGACTATTCTAAAAGTCGCAGGCGCATCTGCCGGAGAGATACTCATCCTCACAAAACCCCTCGGCACCGGAATCATCACATCCGCGGCGAAACGTGGGAAGGTGAAAAGCGCGGCCTTGAACAAGGTAATTTCCTCGATGCTGAAACTAAATAAAACCGCTTCAATTGCCGCTGTAGCTGCCGGTTCACAGTCAGCGACCGACGTGACAGGATTCGGTTTGTTAGGGCACGGACTAAACATGGCAAAAAGCTCAAAGACAGACCTTGTTATTTTTTATGACAAAGTCCCATTGATGGACGGGGTGAAAAAATGTGCCGCTGCCGGACTGGTACCGAAAGGGGCGCAGAGGAATCTCGAGTTCTGCAAAAAGGATGTGATCTTCTCCAACGGTATGTCGAAAGAGGAACAATTAATATTGTCCGACCCCCAGACATCCGGCGGATTGCTTATAGCGCTTCCGCCAAAGGGACTGAAAAAGTTTGACCGGATCGCAAAGAAAGAAAAAATGCCTTACTGGATCATCGGAGAAGTGATAAAAGGGAAGGGCAAAATAATCGTAAAATAGTCTATGAAAAAACTGATAGCCGACCATATGGAAAACGGGTTTCTTGAAAACATCATCGACATGTTCAGGCACGACAAAAGTCTTTACCCGATGATAGGAGAGATGCTGGGCGATGAGAGGAGCAGGGTGCGGATCGGCGCCGTAGCGCTTGTTGAAACACTGATGGGTGAAGATATTGATACTGTTGTAAAAGCGATCCCGTGCATCGCTGAAACCCTGAAAAGTCCCAATCCCACAATCCGCGGTGATGCCGCCTATCTGTTAGGCATCATTGGACACAAGAATGCGCTGCCTTATTTGTTAAAAGCAACGGATGATGAACACGGTCTTGTCAGTGAAGCGGTTGTTGAAGCAATTGAAGCGATTAACAGCGGGGATAGATCCTTCTTAAGATAAAACTTCCTGATCGTCTTCAGAAGCTGTTACGATATTCTGTCTCTGCGGATTTATGATCCAGATAGCGCCGAATGCTTTTTCCTGGTAAATTCTTACAAGCCCCAGCCTTATAATCTCAAGCAGTGCAAGGAATGTTACGATAAGAGTGACCCGTGAAAACCCTTCTTCAAACAGGTCCTCAAAGCGCACTCCGTCCTCGTTCTCAATCCGTTCCATAATAAAATTTATCCTGTCAGCCACTGTGAGCGTCTCCCGGGTTATTTCGCGAATTTCGGCAGGCGCCCTTTCAAGCAGCTTTTTGAAAGCAGTGATGAGGTCAAAGACATTCGCCTCAAAAAGCACAGGCTCCGGCTCAAATACAAAATCATCTTTGTCGGGCCGGGTCCTCTGGAAAATGTTCTTCCAGGTGTCTTCCTGCTTTCTCAGAAAAATTGAGGATTCTTTGTATGCCTGATATTCAAGCAGCCGCTGGACAAGCTCAGACCTCGGGTCTTCCGCGGCTTCCTGTTTTTCTTCTTCATCCGGGGGCAGGAGCATCCTGGATTTTATGTGGATGAGAGTCGCTGCCATCACGAGAAACTCACCGGCGATCTCAAGGTTGAGCTCTTTCATCATTTCAAGGTACTGCATGTACTGTTTTGTTATCTGAACGATGGGGATATCGTAGATGTCTATCTTGTTCTCTTTTATTAAATGCAGTAGAAGATCGAGGGGGCCTTCAAAGGCTGACAGCTTGAAATGAAGATTAGTCAGGGACCCGGATTCGAGATACGGCGCCGAATCATCCTTTTGTTGCAGTGCGTCCTGAGTTGATTGTGTCTCCAGCACCTCTTGCATTAGACGATATTATAACATTACTTATTATGAAAGCAAGAGGAAAAATAAACAGAAATAAATAAAATAATTTGTGCATGAAAACCAGACTGCCCATGACGCTGGAACTAATTCATAATCCTTCTTTACTTCGTGGTTGTTCGTTACATTCGCGACTGACCGGATTCAGGACAATGTCTTCTTATTTAATTGACCGTAATTAATTTTATGAATAAATATGACAAGCCAGCCGGTAACGCCTCCCCAGACAGCCCCGGCTATTACATCCGACGGATAGTGCACGCCGATATATATTCTTGAAAAACCGATGACCGCGGCAATGAAGAGTGCGGGGACAGCGGCGGGCCGGAAAAAATAACAGATGATTGATGCCATTGCAAAGGAGGTCGAGGCATGGCCGGAAGGAAAAGAAAAATTATTATAACAGGCAACAAGAAGTCTGGCGTTTGGAACCGCTGTGCAGGGTCTTAGTCTTGCGAAAAGGTGTTTTAATATATTTCCGCTGATGTCTGCAATAATATAGCCTGCCGCGCAAAAGGTAATAACAAGCAGCCCCTTTCGCCAGTCCCTGAAAATATAAAGGGACAAGTATCGCAATGAACAGAATGTATACCTTGTCTGTTATGAAAGGCATTGCGGCGTCAAGGAACTTGTTTTGCAAGCCCTGATTGATTAACAGGAAAAAATATGTGTCCATAGTTATGCCGGTAAGGGCACGGCGCGCCGTGCCCTTACATTTTCTCCACCACCCTGATAATCACGTCTGCAGAAAATCCCCTGCGCTGGAGCATCCCCCAGAGCCTGCGCCTGATAACATCACTGGGAAGATTCTTCATGCTTTTCAATTTCTTTTCGACAAATCTCTCCGCTGATCCCTTCTCCAAATCTCCGGAATGCTTTGAAAGCATTTTGTTGACAAGCTCTTTATCAATCCCCTGCCGTAACAGAAATGCCTCGATGCCTTTTTTGCCGAGAGATTTTCTTTCTGTTGAATACCTGAAAAGCTCCCCGGCCAGGGCCTCATCGCTGATTAATCCGGCCTTTTCAAGAAACAGGACGGTGTTATTTATCTGCTCATCACTGAAGCCTTTTCTCTTCAGCCTGTCAAGGAGTTCTTTTTTGCTTCTGGAGCGGTAACTGAGGAGCCTTAACGCGCAGGCCTTGGCGTCAGCGGGTGAACCTTTCAATGTCAGGTCCCTTTTTGCCTTTTTCTCTTGAGGCAACGCCTTCTTCCCATGATTCCTTTGTGGAGAGGATCCCTTTCACTTTGAGGGCGAAGTCATCGGGGTTCGTCGCCCTGCTTGCCGCGTCTTCGTAAGTTATAAGCCCGCGCTGGTAAAGACCCATAAGGGATTGATCAAAGGTCTGCATCCCGTACTGGCTGAAACCTTCTCCAATGAAGTCGTGGATCTGTTTTGTCTTGTCGGAGTCTTCGATGCAGCTTTTAATTGTGGCTGTCGCAACAAGCACTTCAACTGCGGGGACCCTTCCCTTTTCATCGGACCTCGGGACGAGCCTCATGGAGATGATGGCCTTGAGAACAGAGGCGAGCTGTACCCTTACCTGTTTGTGCTGATACGGGGGGAAGACAGAGATAATCCTGTTTATTGTCTCAACGGCATCGGAAGTGTGCAGGGTGCTGAGGACCAGATGCCCTGTCTCAGCAGCGACCAGCGCCGTCTGGATGGTCTCAAAATCGCGCATCTCGCCGACGAGGATGACGTCGGGGTCCTGTCTCAACGCGGCCCTCAGCGCCTTGCTGAATGAGTCCGTGTCATTGCCTATTTCCCTCTGGCTTATGATGCTCTTCTTGTCCCTGTATGTAAATTCAATCGGGTCTTCGATAGTAATGATGTTCAGTGTTTTATTGATGTTGATATATTCGATCATGGATGCCAGTGCTGTTGACTTGCCGCTTCCGGTTGTCCCTGTGACAAGAATCAGGCCTCTTGGTTCCAGTGCGATCTTTTTCAATACAGGCGGCAGCATTAAATCCTCTATATCAAGAATTTCCATAGAAACAATCCTGAAAACAATGCCGACCGTCCCTCTCTGCACAAAGCAGTTGCACCTGAACCTTGCAACTCCGGGAACGCCGTATCCGATGTCAATGTCGCGGGATTTAGTGAATTGTTCCCTCTGTGCCTCGCTCATGATCGAGCTGGCTAAATTCAGGGTGTCTTCAGCAGTCAGCCTTTTTTCATCCTGCAGCGGGATAATAGCGCCGTCAATGCGGACAATTGGCTGGTTGCCTGCCTTTATATGCAGGTCGGATGCCTTCATCTGGACTGCTCTTTTTAGAAGCGTGTTAATGTCTACTGACATAAATTATCTTCCTAAACACAAAATTAGAATTCAGCATGCACTTGTGTTTTCGGTTTTCTTCTCTTATTTCTTAAAATTATACGCCTCAAGGATCTTTGATTCAATCTCCAGCGCTATTTGCGGGTTTGCCTGAAGGTACTGCCTTGAATTCTCCCGGCCCTGTCCAATGCGGCTCCCGTTGTATGAATACCACGCGCCTGATTTCTCAATGATATTCTTATCGGCGCCGAGGTCTATGATCTCGCCGGTCCGCGATATGCCTTCGTTGAAATATATGTCAAATTCCGCCTGCTTAAAAGGAGGGGCCACCTTGTTCTTGACCACCTTCACCCTGACCCTGCTGCCGACCGACTCCTGCGCGTCCTTGAGGTTTTCGATCTTTCTGATATCAAGCCTGATCGTCGCGTAAAACTTCAGGGCATTGCCGCCGGTTGTTGTTTCGGGATTGCCGAACATGACCCCGATCTTCATTCTGATCTGGTTAATGAATATTACGGTAGCCTGACCTTTTGAGATTGCCGCTGTCAGCTTTCTTAAAGCCTGGCTCATAAGCCTCGCCTGAAGCCCCGGCAGGCTGTCGCCCATCTCGCCTTCGATCTCGGCGCGGGGCACAAGGGCCGCAACCGAATCGATAACAATGATATCAAGCGCGCCGCTGCGCACAAGCGTTTCTGTCACTTCAAGGGCCTGCTCCCCCGTATCGGGCTGGCTTATAAGAAGCTCGTCAATATTTACGCCGAGCTTTTGAGCATACGCAACATCCAGCGCGTGTTCGGCGTCGATAAAAGCAGCGTTGCCGCCTGCTTTCTGGGCCTGGGCCACAGCATTGAGCGCGAGGGTGGTCTTGCCTGATGATTCCGGGCCGTAGATCTCAATGACCCTGCCTCTCGGATACCCGCCGACACCAAGCGCAGCATCAAGGCCGATCGATCCTGACGGAATGACTGCTACCTCCGTTATCCCTCCAGCGCCAAGCCGCATTATTGCGCCCTTGCCGAACTGTTTTTCTATCTGCGAAATGGCGACTTCAAGAGCCTTTGAACGATCCTTGTCTGACATGATATCTCCTCCTTGTGTAATTAATTTATCAAGTTTTAACAATCCATTAACAAGTAGTCAGCAGCCAGTAGCTGGTAGTTATATTTTTTCCCGTAACAACAGACTACTAACTACCGGCTCCCAAGTGGTATCTCTGCGACCCTCGTATACTTTGCCCCTGCCGGGCTTAAATCGCTTCTCATCAAGTAAACAGCCCGGACTTCAATGACGCCTAACCTGCTCTCTTTATGCGATTCAATTGCATTCAGCAGCGCGTCTTTTCCTGACATAGACCTGAATCTGCCGAGGGTAAGATGAGGGGTGAACCTCCTGTCTTCCTTTTCAAACCCCAGAGAGGCCATCCCGTCTTCGATCTCCTGCTGAAGTTTTATAAAAGCCCCGTTGCCCGTTACGCCGACCCACAAAACGCGCGGGGATTTCATGTTCGGGAAAACGCCTGCACCTCTGAGTTCAAGATTGAATGCCGTGTATTTCTTGCATGTCCCCTCAATTATTTTTACAATCTTGTCAGCGTCTTTGTCCTCAATATTGCCGAGGAACCTGAGTGTCAGGTGAATGCCTTCAGTCCTGACCCATCTGACATCCGCCCCGCTCTTTTTCAGTTCATGCTGAAGTCCCGACAGGGCTGCTATTGCCGCTTCTGATAATTCTATCGCGATAAAACTTCTCAAGGTCTTCCTGAATTTCCCAAATAGGATACCATAGAAGCGTAAAAATATGCAGTGCCTTTAAATCAAAAAATATACCTCCACATCTGCAAGCAGGCATTCGTATAAATCCCCGCCAATACGTCATCTAACATGATGCCCGCGCCTCCCGGGACCAGCCTCTCAACATTTCTTACCGGCGGCGGTTTCAGGATATCAAAGGCCCTGAACAGGACAAAAGCGGCAATGAAGTAACCAACGCTTTTGGGAACGAACAGGACAGATACAAAATAGCCGCAAAGCTCATCTATCACTATATGGCCGCTGTCTTTGCCGAGGGACTTTTCAGTCTGATGTGAAGTGTATAATCCGATGAAAAATACTGACAACGCCATTATTATGAGTTGAGTATCATCTGGCCTGAAGAGAATTGCCAGTATAAGACCCGCTGCGGAGCCGAATGTCCCGGGCGCGTACGGCATGTAGCCTATAAAGCCGAGGGTGGCAATGTATTTAAATAAGGTCTGCAATGGTAACAATAAGGGATCAGGGGTTAGGGGTTGGAAAAAGCATAAAGCGCGAACCCCAAGCCCCAAATCCTATTTTTGTAAATTCATCATTCCTGGATAACTCTATACGAATGCGTTATCTTTGCGGCCTTGCCGAGGGTCGCGCCGACCGAGCAATATTTCTCCAGCGAAAGAGCAATCGCCCTCTGCACTGCGTCCTCGGAGATGTCCTTGCCTGTGACTACATATTCTATATGCATTGAAGTGTAAAGCTGCGGATAGTCCTTTGCCATTTCGCCGGACACGTTTAGCTCAAATTTGGTCACATTCTGTTTTTTCTTCCTCAGGATCGAGATCACGTCCATCCCGGAACATCCGCCGAAGGCCATCGGAAGCAGCTCAGACGGTTTTGCAGCGGAGCCTTTGCCGCCGGATGACGGAGGCGCGTCCATTACGACCGCATGGCCCGTGTCTGCCACGCCTATGAACTGCATGTCCTGAACAAGAGTGATCTTTGCATTTATCATATTGAGTCCTCCACTATAGAAAGATTATCCGCAGATTTCACAGATTGCACAGATAACGTGTTTTCAGTAAAGGGTTTCCAACATCTGTGCTAATCTGCGTAATCTGTGGATAATTTATTATCATGCTCTGCGCGATCGACATTTAAAATGTACGTAATTATCTTTGTTTTGTCAATCAACCGGAAGTCCGACGTGGGTAACTACCGTCTTTAATTCTCCTCTTGAATCTTGTATCATTATCCTGTATCCTGCATCTTATACAAAAAGGATAACGGCAGAAGGTAAAAGGATAAAATTGCAATGCTCTATATTTCATCCTTCGTCCTTCAGCCCTCTGCCTTTGTTATAATTTTGCACCGTTAAAGGGGAGGCCATTATATGCTGAAAAAAGTCAGTAAGGAAGAGCTTTACAAATGCTGTGAATCAACCGACCTGCCGTTTAAGACAACAGACGATATCCCCCCGCTAAAAGAGACCGTCGGGCAGAAACGCGCTCTCAGCGCCCTGACGTTCGGCCTGGGGATTGACAGTCACGGATTCAATATATACATCCTCGGCGAAAGCGGCACCGGAAAGATGACCACCATCAAGACGATACTGGAGGAAAAAGCCGGGAACGAACCGGCGCCTAATGACTGGTGCTATGTATATAATTTTAAAAACGCAGACATGCCGCACGCCATCAGCCTGCCCCCCGGGACGGGAATTGCATTTCAAAAAGATATGAATGAATTGGTCACCGCCCTGCGCCAGGAGATCCCCAAGATATTTGATTCAAAGGAATATGAAAAACAGCGCACCAAACTGATCGAGGACTTCCAGCAGAAACAGAAAAAGTATTTTACGGACCTTGAGGCTGAGGCAAAAGAAAAAGACTTTACAATGAAAAAAACCGTCAGCGGGCTTATCATTGTGCCTGTAAAAAAGACCGGAGAGGCCCTGAGTGAAGAAGAGTATGAGGAGATGGACCCGAAGGTAAAAAAGAACATTGACGCCATCGGGAAAGAGCTCCAGGAAAAACTCGATGACGTGATACGGATTGTAAGGGAAGAAGAAAAGAAGATCAAAGAGCTGATGACGCAGCTTGAGCGCCAGGCCACGCTCTCTTCCGTGGGGCACAGGATCGACGAACTGAAGGACAAGTACAAAGACAACCCTCAGATATTGAACTACCTTGAAGAAGTAAAAGAGGACATCCTTGAACATCTCGATGACTTCAAACCGCAGGAGGAGCAGTCGCCCGCGCTTCCTTTCATGCGGCCTTCAAAGGCCGAGCCTTCCTTTGTCAGATACAGCATAAATGTTTTTGTTAATAACAGTGAATTGAAAGGCGCGCCGGTTGTGATCGAGAGCAACCCGACCTATTACAACCTCTTCGGGAGGGTCGAGCATAAGGTGCAGTACGGCATAGCGACCACAGATTTTTCAATGATAAAGGCAGGCTCGCTCCAGATGGCAAACAACGGTTATCTGGTTGTAGACGCGCTTGAACTCCTTAAAAATATTTTCTCCTATGACGCCCTGAAAAGGACCATAAAAGACAAGGTGATAAAAATTGAAGACGTATGGGAACAGTACCGTTTGATCTCCACTGTAACTTTGAAACCGGAGGCGATACCGTTCAACGTAAAGATCATCCTGGTCGGCAGTCCCCGTCTTTATTATCTGCTCTACAGCCTTGACGAAGAATACAGGGAGTTCTTCAAGGTAAAAGCCGACTACGAGAACCGCATGGACAGGACACCCGAAACCATGTTCAAGTATGCGAGCTTTATAAAGACCAAATGCGATGAAAGAGGGCTTCAGCCTTTTGCCCGCGATGCCGTGGCAAAGATCGTGGAATACGGCTCAAGACTCGCCGAGCACCAGAATAAACTCTCCGCAAAATTCAGCGAGATCGCAGACCTTTTAAGAGAGGCTGACTACTGGGCAAAAAACAATAAACACACTGTTGTTGCCGCGGAAGACGTTGATAAGGCCCTGGAGGAGAAGACCTACCGCTCCAATAAAGTTGAGCAGAAAATTTTAGAGGCAACACAGGAAGGCACAATCCTGATGGACACCGAAGGCGCAGTGGTAGGGCAGGTCAACGGACTTGCCGTGCTGGACCTCGGTGACTACAGATTCGGGGTCCCCTCAAGGATCACAGCCAGGACTTATGCCGGAAGGGCGGGCATAGTAAACATTGAGAGAGAGATCAAGATGAGCGGAAAGATCCACGAGAAGGCAATATTGATCCTCACTGCCTACCTCGGAGGGAAATACGCTATTAAACAGTCCCTCAGCCTCACAGCTTCCCTGACATTCGAGCAGTTATACGGCGGGATCGAGGGCGACAGCGCCACATGCGCGGAGGTCTACGCGCTGTTAAGCAGCATCTCCGGGGTCCCATTAACACAGAGTTATGCAATAACAGGTTCGATGAACCAGCACGGACAGGTCCAGCCGATCGGCGGGGTCAATGAAAAGATAGAAGGGTTCTTTGAAGTCTGCAAGCTCAGCGGGCTTAACGGAGGGCACGGCGCCATTATCCCAAAGAGAAACCTGATGAACCTTATGCTGAAAAAAGAAGTTATTGACGCTGTCCTGAGCGGGAAATTCAACATCTACGCAATCGACAATATCGAAGAAGGCATAGAGGTCCTTACCGGGATGCAGCCCGGAGAATTACAACCCGAAGGCACTTATCCCGAAGGCACCTTCAACTTCATGGTCGCCAAAAGATTAAAAGAACTTTCGGAAACATTGAAAGGCGAGAAAGAAGCGGAGAAAAAAGAGGGGAACAATAAGAAGGAATGAAAAAGGATTGATTTCAGATGGCTTTTTTATACCATTTAGTGTCTTTACTTTTGAATTCATCCGGCTTTAAACTTTTATGCTCAAACTGCTTATATTCGACCTTGACGGTACGCTTGCTGACACGGCACAGGACATTGCCGATGCGATAAATTTTGCCCTTAAGCCATTTGGCAACAAAATATATTCCGTCGAAGAAACTAAGGCGATGGTCGGCTCCGGCATATCAAAACTGCTTGCATCGCTGCTTCCGGATAAAGATGAAAAAAATACGGAAACAGTTCTTAACAGGTTTCTCGATTACTACACAGAGCATATAATTGATCACACAACCGCTTATCCGCACGTAAAAGAGACTTTGCCGGAATTAGGGAATTATAAAAAAGCCGTGGTATCGAACAAGAGGGAGGCGCTTTCCAAAAAGGTGCTTGAGGGGCTTGGCATTGCGCAGCATTTTAACGTGGTCTTCGGCAGCGACAGTGTGCCTGAGAAAAAGCCTTCGCCTGTTCCTGTTTTAAAGCTTCTTGAGAAGTTCAATATCACGCGTGAGGAAGCGGTCATAATAGGTGACAGCAACTTTGATATTGAATCGGGTAAGGCCGCAGGGATAAAGACCATCGCAGTGACATATGGGTTTCGCAAGAGGGAAATTTTAAAGGACGCCGATTTTATAATCGACAGCTTTGACATGTTACCGGATATTCTCCCGCAAATCAATGACCCAAAAATCTGAAGAAACTCTCGACAGCATAAAAGACATCAAGCTGTTTCAGGCAAAGAACGGCTACCGTTTCAGCATAGACGCTGTGCTGCTTGAAAGCTTCATTTCAGCGAAACGCCTCGAAAAGGGCGTTGAGCTTGGCGCAGGTTCAGGCGTTATATCCATTCTCCTTGCAAAGAGGCTGAAGCAGGTGCATATAACCGCCGTTGAAATTCAAAAGAGACTCGCTGAACGCGCAAGGAGAAACGTGAGCTTGAATGGCTTGATCGGCAGGGTTGAGATAATCGAAAAAGACATGAGGGCACTAAAAGAAGTTTTCCCTGCCAATAAATTTGATTTTGTTTTTTCAAACCCACCTTTCAGGAAAACCAGGACCGGGCGTTTGAGCATTTACGAAGAACGCGCGGTGGCAAGGCACGAGATTGAGATAACGCTTTCTGACCTTATAAAGACAGCCGCTTATCTGCTGAAACATTCAGGCAAGTTTTTCATGATCTACCATCCATTCAGGCTTGCAGAATTAATCAGCCTCCTTCAACAGTCACGGCTTGAGCCTAAGAAGATGAGGTTTGTTCATTCAAAGATGGGAGAAGAGGCCAAGATGGTCCTTATTGAAGCGGTAAAAGGATCAGGCGCCTGGCTTAAGATCGCACCTCCCGTTTACCTCTACGAGGAAGGCACAGAGTATACTTCCGAGTTAAAAAAAATCCTGATGTAAGCGCAGCTCGTTATTGGCATTCTTGCAGTAAATCATATAATCTCCCCTTGGCTTATACTTTTGAACTTTTGAGCAATTGCACTTTGGAGTTGTGCAGCTTTCACACTTTGGTACATTCTCCTCCATGTTGCTAAATAATTAATAGCGGAAAAATTCAGTCATTTCAACGCCTTGCAACCCTGATTTTTAAACAGCGCTAAACCCTCTAATTAATAAGGCAAATTACCTCTTGCATCTGATGAAAAAAGAGTTAAAATAAAATCAGGAGGAGTGAAATCCTCCATGGTGAAAGGAGGTGTTAGTATGGCGGTAAAAGGATGGAAAGATCTGGTCAAGAGAGAGAGAGAAAGGACATTCCCCGTAGCGCCACTTTATGGTATTGAAAAGTGGTTTGAGGAAATGTGGAACAGACCGCTCTCGCTGTTAGGGCCGTCGTTTCTGTCGGATACCGATCTTCGCTCCGAGCTGTATGGAATCACTCCAACTGTCGATATGTACACCGAAGGCAAGGATGTAGTGTTTAAATTCGATCTGCCCGGTATGAAAAAGGAGGATATAAAGGTAGATCTTGCTGAAAATATCCTGACTATTTCCGGCGAGAGAACCAAGACCGAGACAATCGAAAAAGAAGACTACTACAGGGCTGAGCGTACCTTTGGAACATTCCATCGCAGATTCGAGCTGCCCAGCGACCTGGACACCGAGAAGATCACTGCCCACTATGAGAACGGCGTACTCGAACTGAGAATCCCGATGATGAAAGAAGCGGAGAAGAAACATGTCAAGATCTCGATCAAATGACGCACAGTAAGGGTCCCCGCCAGAAATGACGGGGATTCTTTTGTCTTCACACCGCAGATATTTTCTCTCGTGAGCAGGCCTGCCAGTTTTTAATTGATACTGTTTTTCTTAATTGCATTTTCCTGCCCGTCAATTTTTGTTTTGATGACATCTTTTATTCTGCTTTCAGCGGAGCGTACGGAGGGAATGTCCCTGCCCCGGTATCTGGCAGCGGCGCTTTCCTCAAGATAGGCGGAGTTGACGGCTGCCATGACATCACTCACGAATTGATTAACGATTTCATCAGCGGCGTCTCCGGGTAAGTATAATTGGCCGTAGATAACACGATTCTTATTGTCCACAAAATCTATCACAGTCATTTCACTGCTTATGCGGCTTAACACAGCAGAGATCTGCAGCTCTGTCTTTTGCCCCTCCTCGCTCAGGACAATAAATGTCTTTGCCTGAAGCAGTCTCGGCTCTTTTGACATTTCGGAGAGATACTTATAGTTAAGGAACCTCCCCGGGGCATACCATGCAAAGCTCCTGTCCAGTTTTTCCAATAATTGTCTGAACTCCGGGGACAAAAACTTTCCACCGAGGGCAAGGGCGTGTGCCCGGTCGTATACCCTTGCGGCCATATCAGAGGCTTGCCAGTACATCAGATGGTCCTGTCTTGATCTATCATCCGTTACGGGCGCGAGATAAGGCAGGATGCTCTCGCGGTAGCGGGATATATTGTTTGCATTCTCTTCCATAAGAAAAAACTTGCCGATCGAAAAAGGAGCGGAAAATTCAAGGTACAAGTTATCGTCTGTGTTGATCGTCCCGTCTTCTCCAAAGGCCTTCATCCCCTCTGTGCCCATCACAAAATAATTAAGAAACTCCCGCGCCGGATACATCATAACGCGCCTGAGGTCGCCGGCTATCTCCGGCACGGCGATGCGCCTGTTGAGCTCGGTTTCATCAAGCACGATGGGAGAGCTGCTTCCAATAAGTGTGGCATCGTTGTAGTTAAACCACATCACTGTATATCTGAAGTTCCCGCTGAAGGTACGCACTACTGATTTAAGGTCCTCAACGGTGAGCTCATAGATTGGCAGCCACTGGCACATCACCCCGCCCTCGCGGAGATGTTCCGAAGCCAGTTTGAAATATTCCCTGGTATAGAGATAGCCTGCGCCCCTGAACCAGGGGTGGATCGGGTCAGCAGTGATGACGTCGAATTTTTCCTTTGTGGTAAGCAGGAAATTTCTGCCGTCATTAAAAAAGGTCCTGAGCTTCGGGTTATCAAGGGCATGATGATTATATTTTTCGAAGGTCCGCGCAACGCCGATGACCTTTGGCTCGATCTCCACAAGGGTGACCTGCTCCACGGAAGGATGCACCAGAGTTGCTCCAAGGGTCATACCGCTCCCCAGCGCAACTACCAGCACTCTTTTGGGATTCTTATTCACAAGCATGGGGAGATGACCGAGTGTGTACTGTGTCTGTTGATCTGCCAGGTGAGTAGACGCCTCGGCCCTTCCGTTTGTCAAAAAAGTCTGAACACCGCCTTTGATCTTGATCGAGCTTACACTGGATTCCACGCCTTCGGCATAATAGAGAACATCGGTATGATCAAGTGCTTCCCTGACCATCTCCTTAGTGCGGAAGGCCTCAGTCTGGTTGGTCCGGAATATTGCGAAATACTTCATATTCCACATCCTGAGTGCGGTGGTATTTACAGCCATAAAAAAAAGGACCCCCGCGGTAAAAACTGCTATGGCCCAGGTCAACTGCTTTACTCTGCTCGTAATGACTATCAGACCAAAGCCGATGTTTATGACCGTCAACATCTGCAGCGACCTCTCGATGCCGAAAAAATAAGTTAAGACAAATCCGCTCATGACAGCGCCCAGGATGGCCCCGGCTGTATTATAAGCAAGCACTTCGCCTGTCGCGCTTCCCGTCAGTTTCCTGTATTCCCCGTGGACCATTCCAGCCAGTGGGAAAGCAAGGCCCATAAAAAATGCAGGGACGAGCATATAAATAAATGCGATGATGAGATTCGCCCATTGCATCACCCCGAAAAGACCAAGGTCCATTTTACCCAGATAATCCCGGAGCTCAATGGAGTCGGCCGGGAGATGACGGATATGAAAAGTCACCAGGAGGGCCGTAATGCCGATAATGATCTGCACCACCCCGAAACCGGAAATAGACCACCCGATGCCTTTCTCCTTTGCCCCGATGATTTTTGTGAAAAGGCCATACGCCTCGCTGCCCAGTGCGATCCCGGTGAGGAAAGCAGCCAGCATCGTAGTGAATCCATAAACGCTCGCCCCGACAACAATGGTCAGTATACGTGTCCATAAGATCTCATACCCAAGCGCGCAAAAGCCGCTCACTCCTATGCCCCAGAGTACGAGTTTAAAGGGTAGTGTATTTTCCGTCATCCGTGGAGCTGCGGTGTCTTTTCCATGTCTGCCGGACACATTTTCATTTGCGCTGAAAAGCAGAGCGGCCTTTTTCTGAAGCGACAGGCTTGCAAGACCAATGAAGACATTTATAACGATTGCCGTGATCAGGGTTGTGCTCAGGGAAAAGAAACGGAGAAAATAAAAACCTGCGGCTACAGTTCCAGCCACAGCGCCAAGGGTGTTGAAGCCGTAAAGTAAAGAAAGCTGCGTGCCGAGTTTTCTGCGGTCCCCTGAAACAAACCGGGTGAGCACGGGAAGAGTCCCTCCCATAAGAGTTGTTGGGATGATCAGGGCAAGTATCGCAAAAACCACACGTATGCAGGACAGGTAAAAATGGGAATCCTCCCCGCCCTGTACAAGGAATATGTAGATAGACGGATATACTTTTATTAAGCCTGCGAATGCCACAGCGAACACCGCTATGCCAAGCTCCAGCAGGCCGTATAAGCGGAGGGGCTTCTCTACCCTGTCAACGTACCTGCCGATCGTGTAACTGCCTATTGCGAGGCCGGCCATGAAGACTGACAGGACGCTGGTAACTGCGAGGTGGGTCCCGCCAAATACAAGGCCCAGAGAGCGCACCCATATTACCTCGTACATCAGGGCCGCTGCCCCGGACAGAAAGAACATTAGGTAAATCAAACCTAATATGAGGGTCTGCATATTATGTTATTCTCGCAAGACGCATTTTTATCTTACATCAAGAAAGCAATTTCTGCGCCAAGTTACAGGTGCTTTTATAAGGCCTTTAAAACTATCTTTTCCCGGAGATATACCGAGGTCTTTATTCAAACACATCTGGTAAAAAAGCCAATCCGATTGAGTTATCTTACCAGATGCAATAGTGTTCTAATTCTCAAACTCCGCGCGTTGCGAACTGAGATAGTACGTGATACCATTTGAATAGGGGCAGACTTAAATGTCCCTCCTGGAGGGAGTTAGCAATGCCTCATAAGCACAAGAAAACTTTTTATCCGGTAGCTCCGGCAAAAAGCAAAGAATGGCAGGCGGTCCACAAACCAACTGCGCGGGATGCTTCCGCCCTGGGAGAAACAAAACCGAAACTTGAAATTGTTCTAAAATGCGACTCCGCTGGAAGTGTAGAAGCAGTCACTGCCGCTGTCTTGAAAATTATCGTGCCTGACGTCGATATGAGCATCATCCACAGCGGGGTGGGCGATATCAATCGGTCCGACATTTTGTTAGCTGAAACAGGCAGCAGGCTGATTGTTGGTTTTCAGGTCAATGTTACGTCAGAGGTTGATAAGGAACTGAAGGAACATGCTGTTGAAGCGCGCCTCTATGAGGTGATCTACAATCTGACTGATGACCTGCGCAATATCGCCGGAGAGTTGGTCCCTCATGTTTCACAGGAAGAAACAATCATCGGCAGTGCAAAGGTCATAGCGCTTTTTAAGAGCAGCAGGAAGGGGATCATTATTGGATGTGAAGTCCTCAGCGGCCATTTAGCAACAGGCCAGCATTTTCGCATCATCTCTGAAATGGGGCCTGTTTATTCAGGGACAATAGAGACAATACACATAGAACAAAATGCCGTGCAGAAAGTAGTTCCGGGGCAGCAGGCAGGTATAAAAATAACAGACTTCAATAAAGTTAAGATCGGAGACCTTGTAGAGAGCTTCCGTCCACAAGCCTCAAAGAAAACCACCCGCTGGAAGCCAAAGGGTGGTTTTGTCCGCAGGTAGGGGGCAAAAAAAAATTCTTAACAATAAATGATCGTCAGCCTCTTGGATGATAATCCTTGTGTATTTTTCTCAACCTCTCAGGGGTGACCTTTGTATAAATTTGTGTTGTGGATATGTCCGTGTGTCCGAGCATCTTCTGGAGCGCGCGCAAATCAGCGCCTCCGTCCAATAAATGGCTGGCAAAGCAGTGCCTGAGTGTGTGTGGGGATATCTTGATGGATAATCCCTTGGAATATGTCTTGATCAACTGCCACAACCGCTGTCTCGTCATGGGCTTCCCTCCTTTTCTGAGAAAAAGATAGTGGCTCATTTTTTTGCCCAGGAGCTTTGGTCTTAATTCCTCGATATATATTTTTATCGTGTTCAGTGCTGTTTCATTGATAGGGACAACTCTCTCTTTAGAGCCTTTGCCTATCACAGTTATGAAGCCAGCCTCAAAGTTTATGTCGCCGGCTTTCAAAGTCACAACTTCACTTGCCCTTAATCCCGAGGAGTAAATAATTTCAAGAATCGCCCTGTCGCGCAGAGAGAATTTTTCAAATGTTGGTTTATGGAGTAATTCGGAAACTTCTTCAGTTCCGATGATCTTCGGGATGCGTTTCCATCCCTTTGGGGTGGAGAGATTTTCAACAGGGTCTTCCTTGATAATCCCTTCAAGGAGCATGAATTTGCACAGGCCGCGCAGCGCCGCGATGTTCCTTGCCATAGTCGAAGACTGATTGCCCGCGTCGCGGATGTACGTTAAGAATGAAGTGAGATCGCTCCGTTTGAAATCCGTTATTTTCTTGCCGATACTGTCAAGATGATCTTGAAATTTTTGAATATCTCTTCTGTAGGCTTCCAATGTGTTTGCAGAAAGCCCTTTCTCCACAGTGAGATAATTCAAAAATCTTTCTACAGGATCTACCATTTTTTAAGAATACAGGATGCTGAAGGCAAGTTACAAGTTCTAAATATTGTGAATGAAGATCAAAGAATTTTATTTAATAATAATTTAGATCTATTTTTAAATCTGGAATTGGAATTTTTTCAGGCTGGATTTTTTCATATCTGGGATGCCCATAAATAGTATTCCCAAGGATACGAGACCACAAAATATAGTGGTTATTTTTTTTACTAAATTTCCCCTTGACAAGCATCTGCTTCCTTTCTATACTTAACATCAGTGGAAGGATGTGGAGGATAGTGGAATAGAATGCCAGCATTTACAGGAAAATATTATTATACAGTTGATCCCAAGGGCCGAATAATCATCCCGTCTCCTTTAAGAAAAATTATTTCCGACCATTATAACACAAAACTTTTTGTCACAAATGCGCTCTTTGACCGTTGTCTCCACATCTATCCACTGGAAGAATGGAACAAGCTCGAAGAAAAAGTGCGGACGCTCCCTAAGATGGACAAAGACATCAAGCTTTTTAACAGGAGGGTCATTGCATCGGCAACGGAGTGCGAAGTCGACAAGCAGGGAAGAATCTTGGTCCCGTCTGCTCTCAGAGAAGATGCGGATATTAACGGAGACATCGTCATTGTCGGGCAGATTGAAAAAATAGAGTTGTGGAACAAGAAGCAATGGGATGCTGCCGTGGATATTTCCGGCGTTAACCAGGAAGCCGTGGCAGATAAGCTGGCAGGTTATGGCCTGTAAATGAAGATAGAACATATACCTGTAATGCTGAAGGAGATAACTGAAATGCTTCAGCCGCAAAAAAACGGGATATACGTTGATGTAACCGTCGGTCTCGGCGGACACGCAGAAGGGATCCTCCAGCGGGCACAGGGATGCACTTTAATCGGCATTGACAGAGATGAAAAGGCATTGGAGATCGCGAGGGAACGGCTGAGCTATTATGACAATGTTCATCTTGTTCAAGACAATTTCTCAAACATGAAGACGGTTGTTAACGGTCTCGGTTTTAACAAAGTCAAAGGAATGCTTCTTGACGCGGGTGTCTCGACATTGCATCTGAAGTCGGAAGGCAGAGGGTTCAGTTTTATGAAAGATGAACCTTTGGACATGAGGATGGACCAGAGGCAGGGGCTTACTGCCGAAGATGTGGTTAATAACTATTCCGAGCAAGACCTTTCTTCAATTATATGGAAATACGGCGAGGACAGGTTCAGCAGGAAGATCGCAAGGGCCATTGTTTACGCGCGAAAGAAAAAAACAATCACATCCTGCAAGGAGCTTGCGGATATAATCGAAAAGGCGATTGGAAGAAGGGGCAGGATCCATCCCGCAACAAGGACATTTCAGGCGATAAGGATAGAGGTGAATAAAGAGCTGGAAGAACTTTCAACCGCGGTTGAGTCAGGGGCGGAGCTGCTTGAGCAGGGAGGAAGGTTCTGCGTGCTCTCTTATCATTCCCTCGAAGACAGGATTGTAAAAAACGCATTTAAGAAACTGGCAAAGGAAGGTCTCTTTAACATAATAACCAAAAAGCCTCTGGTCCCAAGCCGGCAGGAGCAGCAATTAAACCCTTCATCAAGGAGCGCAAAGCTCAGGGTTGGGGAGAAAATATGAAAAAATGCAGGACTAAAAGCAGCAGGAAAAAGAGTCTGTTAAAACTTTGTTTCCCTCTTTATTTTGTTTTTTGTTTGTTCGCGATCATTTGGCTTAAGGCGGCAGTCATCAATCTGGAATATGAGCTTGGGGAGCTTGACAGGCAGAGGGCGGAATCTACGCGGGAGAGAAAGATGGCGGTCGCCCAGAGGGCGAATTATTATTCAACTGAAAAGATCGAGAAGGTCGCCCTGAACAATCTCGGTATGACTATGCCCATGAGGGAAAAAGTTTTTTACGTTAAAAGGGAGTCTGTGCCCGGTCTTTACAAGACGTCATTAAACAACGCATCAGAGAAGAAATAACGGGAATATTATGGACATTAAAATAATAATTTTCTGGGATGAATATGATTAAAAGAAGGACCAGGCAGAAGGTCGATTCCAGAAAGCTCTGGGATGAAGACCAGGGAAAAGTCTCGCTTGAAAACAACAGAAAGAGGGCGGTAGTCATTATCACCGTCATCATATTCGGCTTCGCTGTTATTTTATTCCGTCTTGCAGACCTCATGGTACTCAACCACGGGAAACTCTCGGAAAAGGCCGCGCAGCAATATATAAAGGAGAAGACGTTAACGCCCCAGAGGGGAATAATCTGGGACAGGAACATGAAAGAGATGGCGACAAACATCGAAACAGACTCGCTCTATGTTGTGCCAGTGAAGGTGAAAGACACACGCAGCCTGTCTTCACAGATCGCCCCTATAATAAACGTCCCGGCGAAAGAAGTTAACGACCTGCTGTATAAAAAAAGGGACAAGGGTTTCACATGGCTTGCAAGGAGAATAGACCTTCAGACAAGCCGCAAATTAGAGGAACTGAAGCGCCCGTTCAGGGAGGGATGGATGGGCTTTATCACTGAACCGAAACGTTATTACCCGAAAGGGCAGATCGCCTCACACATCCTGGGTTTTTCAAACATTGATGACGAAGGCATTGCGGGACTTGAGCTTGTTTACAATAATTATTTAAAAGGCGAGGTCAAGAGCGTTTCAGTCGGCATCGATGCGCGAGGCAGGAGCCTCACCAGTGATGTAAAAGAAGCAGTGCCCGGCAATAACCTTATTCTCACTATCGACGAGGGCCTCCAGTATATTGTTGAAAGAGAGCTGACAACTGCGATGGAGGAAAGGAAGGCAAAGGCCGCGGTTGCGATAATGATGAATCCAATGACAGGGGAGATCCTCGCACTGGCCAACAGGCCGACTTACGATCCCAATCTTCCTTCCGCGGCAGACGGTGAAGAAAAGCGCAACAGGGCGATTACAGACCTGTTCGAGCCCGGCTCAACCATGAAGTCAATTCTCGCGTCCGCCGCATTGGAAGAGAAGGCGGTCAGGCTTGGCGATATGTTCGACGTCTCAAGAGGCACGATCAATGTTGCGGGTAAAACCATCCACGACGTCCACAGGCACGGGGTGCTCAATTTTCAGGAGGTCATCAAGAAGTCCTCAAACGTCGGCGCTGTGAAGATAGGACAGAGACTCGGAGCGACAAAATATTATGAATACCTGAAAAAATTCGGCTATGGGGACAAATCAGGCATAGATTTCCCCGGCGAGGCAAAGGGTATTTTGAGGAATATTAAATCATGGTCGGGCACATCCCTGGCCTGTATGTCGATAGGCCAGGAGATAGGCGTGACACCCTTGCAGATGTTGAGGGCCTATTCGGCCATAGCAAACGGCGGTTCATTAATGAAGCCATATATCGTATCGGAGATAATTTCTCCGGACGGCAAGGTCGTCAAGAAAAATTCCCCTACTGAAGAAAGAAAGGTCATCTCAAAAGCTACCTCTGCCGCACTGAGGGACATTCTTAAGACGGTTGTCGAACAGGGTGGCACGGCACAGCGGGCAAGCGTCAAAGGGAACCTGGTGGCCGGAAAAACGGGCACGGCGCAGATATTTGACCCAAAGACAGGGCATTATTCCAAGAACAGGTTTGTAAGCTCGTTTGTGGGTTTTGCCCCTGCTGATGATCCGAGGGTGGCGCTTATCGTTGTTATTTATGAGCCGGTCGGAGAGACATACGGAGGACTCGTGGCCGCTCCTGTGTTTAAAAATATAATTGAACATACATTCGCTTATCTGGACGTGCCTATGGAGAAAGATGAGAACAGGATCGTCCTTGTCAGCAAATCCCGTTAAAGGATTTTCCCCGCGGGACATGGAATGCGGCTCCGGCAGGTTTTAATTACGGATGCTTTACGGATATTATAGATGAGATTTTTTTACTGGATAAATGACCATATTAAAACTTTTAGAAGGTCTGGCGGTCAAATCGAATACCGGACCTCTTGATGCGGAAATTAAAGGGATCGCGTATGACTCGAGATTCATAAAAGAAGGTTTTCTTTTTGTGGCTGTCAAGGGATTTTCCGTTGACGGCCATGATTACATAAGAGATGCGATAAACAGGGGGGCTGCTGCCATTGTTTCGGAAAAGGCAGCGGCTTGTTTAACAAATGCAGATCAATCTGCTGATCAAAAGAGCGCTGCTTTTATTGAAGTGCCGGACAGCAGGAAATCGTTAGCGCTTATCTCCGCCGCCTTTTACGGCAAGCCCTCCACAAGTTTATCCCTGATCGGTATCACGGGAACAAATGGAAAGACTACGACAAGCTTTATTACAAAAAATATCCTCGACGCGGGAGGTAAAAGGACGGGTCTTTTGGGAACTATCTGCTACATCACGGGAGATGAGAGAGTGGCGGCATCGCATACAACGCCTGAGTCACTGGATCTGCAAAGGTGCCTGGGTGAAATGGTGTATAATAACATGAGCTACGCAGTACTTGAGGTTTCCTCACACGCGCTGGCGCTTAAAAGAGTGGAAGGCTGTACTTTTAAGACGGCTGCCTTTACGAATTTTTCGCAGGACCATCTCGACTTTCACGGCACGATGGATGAGTATTTCAGGGCGAAGTGCGGGATCTTTGATTATCTTGATGCCGGAGGGGCCGCGGTTTTAAACTGGGATGACCCGGCGATCAGGCCTCTTGCGCGGACGCTCAATTGCAAGGTGGTGACCTGCGGGCTGGAAGAAGGAGCAATGATAAGGGCGGAGAAGATAAGAAGTCGGAAGACAGAAGACAGAGCACAGAAGACAGAAGACAGAAGACAGAAGACAGATTCCCCCCTTATTCTCCCCTTAGCAAGGGGGGATAAAGAGGGGTTAGGCGGATTATCATTTGACGTGCAGACACCTGAGAGCAGGTTCACGGTAAATTCGCATCTGATCGGACGCATCAATGTGTATAACATTCTGATGTCTGTCGGCATAGCATATTCACTTGGTATAAGCGATGAAGTGATCCAGCGGGGGATTGAAAATGCAAAACCCGTTGAGGGAAGATTTGAAAATGTGGACGAGGGGCAGGGGTTTTTATGCATAGTGGATTATGCCCACACGGATGACGCCCTGAGAAAACTTATCCAGGAGGCGAGGCGCCTGACAAAAGGACGGGTGATAACTGTCTTTGGATGCGGCGGCAACAGGGACAAAACAAAAAGGCCCCTGATGGGAGCGGCAGCATCGGAGCTGAGTGATTCTGTAATTGTCACCTCGGACAACCCGCGCAATGAGGACCCTGTTGAGATAATTAAAGATATATTGAAAGGCATCAGCAAAAATAATTACTCGGTGCAGCCTGACAGGGAGCTGGCGATCAAAGAGGCGGTTGCAATGGCAAAAGAAGGTGACACGCTGCTGATAGCCGGAAAAGGCCATGAGGATTACCAGGAGATAAAAGGAAAGAGACATCACTTCAGTGATAGAGAGGTTTTAAGAGAGGCGATTGGAAAGCTTAAATGAGAATAATGATTTGTCACCCTGAACTCGTTTCAGGGTCTATTAAAGAAGAGATGCTGAAACAAGTTCAGCATGACATACAAAATGGTCAGTATTTTTAAAATAGAAGAGATGACATTAACGGTAGATGAGATAATCAGGGCAACAGGAGGCAAGTTGCTCGTTGAGGACCCAAAGACGTTCAGCGGGGTCTCGATTGACTCCCGTTCTATTAAAGAAGGCGAAGTTTTTTTTGCCATCAGGGGAGAAAAATTTGACGGGCACACATTTCTTGAAAAGGCGCTTTTGAAAGGCAGCGGGGCAGTCGTGGATTCAAGACCTGCTGCGCTGCCACAGGGCAGGACAATAATTTTTGTAAAAGACACCCTGTGCGCCTTGCAGGACCTTGCGCATTCTCTGAGGATAAAACTTGATGTCCCTGTCATAGCTGTCACGGGCAGCAGCGGGAAGACGACTACGAAGGAAATGATCTATTCGGTCCTTTCAAGAAAATTCAACACCTTAAAGAATGAAGGTAATCTCAACAATCATGTCGGTTTGCCTTTAAGCCTGATGAAGCTCCAGCCCGAGCACGAGGCTGTGGTCGTTGAAATGGGAATGAATGCGCCCGGTGAGATCAAGAGGCTTTGCGAGATAGCTTTTCCAACACACGGCGTGATCACAAACATCGGCACTGCCCATATCGGCAGGCTCGGCAGCCACGAGGCGATCAGGGACGCAAAACTTGAGATACTCAATGGACTCAAAGTGGCGGTTGTAAATGCAGATGACAGCATGATGATGCAGGGGATTGCGAAAGCCGGGAATTTTAGCGGCGAGGTCCTTACGTTCTCTATAAACAATGATTCGCAAGTCATGGCCAAAGATATTCAGACAACGGAAAGCGGGATTAATTTTACACTGAATATTAAAGGTGCCGGCAGTGTTCCTGTAAGCCTTAATGTGCACGGGACCTTTAATGTTTACAATGCGCTTGCGGCTTCCGCAGCGGGCTTTTCACTTGGCATTTCAGCAGGAGAAATCAAGGCCGCGCTTGAATCCTTCAGGGCCTTTTCCATGCGCTTTGAGATTGTGAAAATAAAGGGGATGACAATAATAAATGATTCCTACAACGCCAACCCGTCATCCATGGAGGAATCATTGAAGGAACTCGTCAGGATTGGCGCTGAAGTAAGAAAGGTAGCTGTTCTTGGCGACATGCGCGAACTGGATGAGTACGCGGAAGACGCGCACAGGGCCATTGGAAGAATGGTGTCTGAAATGGGAGTGGATGTCTTTATCGCAGCCGGAGAGATGATGAGCCTGGCGGCAGAGGAATGTTTAAAAACAAAAAAAGACAGACCATTGCCTGAGGTTTATACCTTCAGAAATGCCGACAGCGTTAACGAAAGTATCATGGATATTTTGAAGCATGGAGATACGGTCCTGATAAAAGGCTCGCGCTCGATGCAGATGGACAAAGTTGCAGGGAGAATATTAAATGTTATATAAGCTGCTCTATTATTTGCACGATTATTATACGCCCTTTAACGTGTTCAGGTATATTACCTTCAGGACAGCTCTTGCCATTATTACTTCTTTATTCATTACGTTTATAACGGCCCCCTGGATTATCAGGAAACTCAGGACCATGTGCATGACCCAGTATGTTAGAGACGACGGGCCGCAGACCCATCTGAAAAAAGAAGGCACTCCGACAATGGGCGGCATCATTATTATTTTGTCCGTGGTAGTCAGTGTTTTGATGTGGGGAGAACTGAGCAATAAGTTTGTATTAATAATGATAGCTGCGATAGTGGGCTTTGGATTTATCGGGCTGGTGGATGATTATCTCAAGGTGGTCAGAAAAAACCCAAAAGGGTTGAGGGGATGGTATAAATTCGGCGCCCAGATCGGGCTTGCCATAGGGATAGGATTTGCTTTTTACTATGACCCCAACGATATTTATATCGCGAAGCTGAGCATCCCGTTTTTCAAAAAATGGCTGATAGACCTCGGCTGGTTTTATATCCCTTTCACTATTCTTGTAATAGTCGGGGCATCGAATGCGGTCAACCTGACCGACGGCATAGACGGCCTTGCAATAGGATTAGTCGGGATAGCTTCCCTCGCAAACGCTGTATTCGTTTACATATCAGGACATTCGGGTTTTTCACAATACCTGCAAGTCCTTTATTTGCCGGGCACGGGAGAGCTTACGGTCTTCTGCGGGGCCATGTTCGGGGCCGCCCTTGGATTTCTCTGGTACAACAGTTATCCTGCTGATATTTTCATGGGTGACGTCGGATCGCTCGGCCTCGGCGGAGCGCTCGGCACCCTTGCGGTGATCACAAAGCAGGAGATAGTGCTCACCGTTGTCGGGGCTATTTTTGTCTTAGAGACTTTTTCAGTAATAATACAAGTGGCGTCATTTAAACTGACCGGCAAAAGGGTTTTCAAGATGGCGCCCATTCATCATCATTTCGAGGTGAAGGGCTGGCCTGAACCGAAAGTGATAATACGATTCTGGATAGTAGGCATTATCCTTGCGCTGTTGAGCCTGACGACATTAAAGGTGAGATGAAAAGACAGGGGGTAGGGATTAGTGGAAAGAATGATATTTGTGGATGAAAAGAAGATGACATTTAAAGATAAGAACATTGTAGTGGTAGGGCTTGCGAGAAGCGGAACAGGAGCGGCAAACCTCCTTTCCGATTTAGGGGCGAACGTGACTATTACCGACAGCAAGCATAGAGGTCTGCTTGAGGATAATATTAAAAGATTATTGCTGTCCGTTAATGTTGTTACCGGCAGTAATCCACCTGAGATCTTCGACACTGCCGACATGATAGTGATAAGTCCGGGAGTGCCGCTGACAGTTCCCTCTCTTGAACGCGCAAGGGCAAAAGGCATTCCAATAATCGGCGAACTGGAACTTGCGTATCAGGTGATACAGGGGTTAGGGATCAGGGATCAGGGATTAGTAAAAGACAAATCAGATACCGGTTTACCAACCCCCAACCCCCAACCCCCAACCCCTTTTATAGGCATTACCGGGACCAACGGGAAATCAACTGCAACCACATTGGTTGATTTAATGCTGAAAGAGGCCGGCTTCAATTCACTGCTTGGCGGCAATATAGGGATAGCGTTGACGGAAGAGATATATAAAATTGCAGGGGCGGGTTTCAAACCCGTTCCCGCATTACCTGATTACATCGTAACTGAAATCTCAAGTTTTCAGCTTGAGACGATAAAAGATTTCAGGCCGAAGATCGCGACCATCCTCAACATCACGCCTGACCATCTCGACAGGTATAAAAGCATGGATGAATACATCGACGCTAAGGCGAGGATTTTTGAAAATCAAACGCCTGAGGATTTCCTGGTCCTGAACGCGGACGATCCTGAATTAGAAAAAGTGAGAAGTGAGAAGTTGGAAGTGGGAAGTGAAAGACCAAAGGTTGTTTACTTCAGCCGCGTGAAAGAGGTGGAAGGGGCTTATCTGAAAGATGGAATTATTTATTTTAACTTGCCGGAACTCAACATCCACCCCTCAGCCTTCAGCCTTCAGCCTTCGACCTTTAAAATTCAGGGCGTTCATAATATCGAAAATGCAATGGCAGCCTCATTGATCGCGTTGATCGCCGGATGCCCCATTGACTCGGTCAGAAATGTATTGAAGACTTTCCCGGGGCTTGAACACAGGCTTGAGTTCGTGGCCGACATCGGGGGAGTGAAGTTTATCAATGATTCAAAAGGGACGAACGTGGGCGCTGTCGCGAAATCCCTTGAGGGATTCGATAATTTAATACTGATAATGGGCGGATTGGATAAGGGCGGCGACTTTACCGGCCTGAGAGATATGGTAAGACAGAAGGTCAAAGCACTGGTCTTAATTGGAAAGGCAAAGGACAAGATCGCCAGTGCCCTTGGAGACGCCGCGGAAACGCTTATGACTGAGGACCTGAATTCAGCGGTTGAGTTGTCTCTGTCAAAGGCGTCAGCAGGCGATATTGTATTGCTGTCGCCGGGCTGCGCAAGCTTTGACATGTTCAAGGACTTTGAAGACAGGGGAAGGAAATTTAAAGAGGCGGTAAATCAGTTGAAAGTTAAAAGTGAAAAGTCGAGAGTGAAAGAATGAACAGTAAAGACACAAGAGGGATCATAATTTCGGTAGCGTTGCTTGTTTGCATTGGCATTCTTATGGTCTACAGTTCAACAGTGCTGATGTCCATGAAGAGATACGGAAATAGTTTTCATTTTCTGCTGAATCATATCTTTACCGTATTTGTTGGAGTCGCGGCAATGTTCATATTGTCGAGAATGGACTATCAGAGTTTCAGACGGCCATTTTTTCATATAGCGTCATTTCAGGTGTCCGCAATTCATATACTGATGGGGATCGCCTTGTTTATGCTGCTGCTGGTGTTTGTGCCGGGTATCGGTATTTCTGCAAATGGCGCGAGAAGGTGGCTCAGGCTCTGGCCCACTACTTTTCAACCCTCGGAGTTTGCCAAAATAGTCATGGTCATATTTCTTGCCGATTACATGGACAGGAACATCCACAGGATGAAAGATGCCCGGTTCGGCATTATGATACCTATCGGCGTTATGCTATTGTTCCAGGGCATAATAATCATCCAGCCTGATTTCGGCGCGGTAATGAGCCTCGGGATACTCACCATGGGTCTTTTGCTTATCGGAGGTGTGAGATTGAGTTACATCGGGGCAATGGCGCTTCTCTCCCTGCCTGCTATTTTTATTGCCGTAACGTCTTCTTCATACAGGATGAAAAGGATAATGTCTTTTACCGATCCGTGGAAGGATTCTCTCGGCAGCGGCTTTCAGCTTGTGCAGTCGTTTATCGCCTTCGGCAACGGCGGGCTGACAGGACTGGGACTTGGCGGGAGCAAACAGAAACTGTATTTCCTTCCCGAGGTCCACACCGATTTTATTTTTTCATTGATCGGGGAAGAATTAGGAATGATCGGCGCGGTGTCTGTGCTGCTCCTCTTTCTGTACTTTTTCCTGAAGGGTGTCAAGGTCGCAAATAAGACGAATGATTCGTTCAGTTATTTCCTGACCCTCGGTTTGACGATGATGATAGGGGTCCAGGTCATTATTAATTTTGCGGTAACAACAGGGCTGATGCCGACAAAGGGCCTGCCGCTGCCGTTTATCAGTTACGGCGGATCGTCCCTGCTTATTAATCTTGCCGCGATCGGGATACTTATAAACATATCAAGACACAACGAGAACAGGACCATAGACAGCAGGACAGGCGCTGATAATTTTGCGGACCATAATTATTACGCGGGAAGGCGGACATGAACATTGTTATAGCGGGAGGCGGCACAGGCGGGCATGTGTTTCCGGCAGTTGCCATTGCAAAGGAACTAAGAAATTCAATCGCCAACGTCAAAATCACATTTATCGGGACAGCGAGGGGGATTGAGTCAAAGATAATTCCCAAAGAAGGCTATGACATAAGGTTTATAAGGTCCGAGGGGCTTGTGGGGAAAAACATTTTCAAGACTATTTCATCGGCCATGAAAATCCCCACTTCCTTAAGCGATGCCCGTGCGATACTGAAAGAGCTCCAGCCTCAACTGGTATTGGGCGTCGGGGGCTACAGCTCCGGCCCGGTGCTCCTTTGCGCCTCGATGATGGGCATCCCCACAATAATACATGAGCAGAATACACTACCCGGCCTCACCAATAAATTGCTCGGCAAATTTGTCGACACCATTGCGGTGACGTATCATGAGAGCATGGACTTTTTCCCTCAGGACAAAACCTATCTTACGGGCAACCCCATAAGGGCTGATATCCTGAGCGGCAGCAGGGAGAAAGGCTACAAGACGTTTAGTCTTGAGAGGGACCTTTTTACAATATTTGTCTTCGGCGGAAGTCTCGGGGCCAGCCGCATAAACAGCGCGGTCAGTGAGGCCCTTGCGTACCTTGTGCCGCTGAAGGACAAGGTGCAGTTTCTGCATCAGACAGGAGACAGGGATTTTGATACCGTCAGGGAGGCCTACAGGGTGCGTGAATTCAGGGGGACCGTTGTCCCGTTCGCGCACGAAATGGCAGACGCGTATGCAGTGGCGGATCTGATTGTCTCAAGGGCAGGCGCAACCACCCTTGCAGAACTGACCGCGTGCGGCAAGGCGGCAATACTCATCCCTTACCCGTATGCCGCAGGCAATCACCAGGAAGTCAACGCGAGAAAGCTTTGGGACATCGGCGCGGCCCAGATGATACTTGACAGGGACCTGAACGGCAAGGTGCTTGCCGATCTAATTAAATTCATGATAGAAGACCCTGAGGCAATAGGGCAGATGGAGCGCACCAGCAAGTCCCTGGGCAACCCGGAGGCTACGGCGAAAATCGTTGAACTCATGCTGGGGCTATTAAAAAAAAAGACGGTAGATAAGATGCAGGGCAAAGAACAGAGAATGCAGATGAAAGAACATAACCATCAGGTGAGTTAGTAACTTTGTCACCCTGAACTCGTTTCAGGGTCTTATAGAAAAGCAGATGCTGAAACAAGTTCAGCATGACATTTTGAGATTAAATTATGTATAAACGGTTTGAGAAAATTCATTTCGTGGGTATCGGCGGCGTCGGCATGAGCGGCATTGCGGAGGTCCTCCATAATCTCGGCTACGACATCTCAGGCTCTGATCTAAAAGAATCTGAAACTACGAACAGATTGAAAGGGCAGGGCATTAACATCATCATCGGCCACAAGGCGGAGAATATAACGAGCGCTGATGTTGTGGTCATCTCATCAGCGGTCTCTTCTTACAATCCTGAGGTGGAAGCCGCGCGCAAATTGTCCATTCCTGTCATACCGAGGGCGGAGATGCTTGCGGAGCTTGCGAGGTTGAAATACGCGGTGCTGGTGGCAGGGGCGCACGGCAAGACCACGACAACGTCACTGGTGGCGAGCGTGCTTGCAGAGGGAGGGATCGACCCTACCGTTGTGATAGGAGGCAAATTAAAAGGCATCGGAAGCAACGCAAAATTAGGGCAGGGGGATTTCCTTGTAGCGGAGGCGGATGAGAGCGACGGCTCTTTCCTGAAACTCTCTCCCACTATCGCTGTGGTGACCAATATAGACAGGGAGCATCTGGATTATTTCAAAAACATTGATGAGATAAAGAACGCCTTCGATTCATTCATAAACAAAATACCTTTTTACGGGCTGGCTGTTTTATACGGCGACAATGAACACATGAAGGAGATCCTGCCCAATGTCAAACGGAGATTTATCACATACGGATTGAGCGACAACCTCGACCTTGTCGCAAAGGACATCAAGACACATAATTTCAGGACAAGATTCGAGGCTGTCCTAAACGGGAGATCATTCGGCGTATTTGAAGTCCCGCTTATCGGACTCCACAACGTGTGCAACTGTCTTGCAGCCATCGCCGTTGCGAATGAACTGGAGATGGGCATGGTAGACATACAGAGGGCCTTAAGCAACTTCAGCGGGGTACAGCGGCGTTTTGAAATGAAAGGTGAAGTTGCGGGTATCAAGGTGATTGATGATTACGGGCATCACCCCGCCGAGGTCATGGCGACTTTGAAGGCGGCGAAGGCGGCGATGAGTGAAGGCAGAGGGCAGAAGGCGGAAGGCAGACTAATTGTTCTCTTTCAGCCTCACAGGTACACAAGGACGAGGGACCTTTTTAAAGATTTCATCTATGCCTTCACGGACGCTGACAAGGTGCTGCTGTTAGACATTTATCCCGCGGGAGAAAAACCCATTGAAGGGGTCAATTCGGAATCGTTATTTAAAGAGATAAAGAAAACAGGCAAGGACATTGAGTATTTAAAGGACAGGTCAGAGATATCAGATTATCTTGACCGGGAATTGAAAGAAGGAGATATCCTGCTGACCCTCGGGGCCGGGGATGTATGGAAAATCGGCGAGGAGTTTTTAAAAATTAAAAATGAAACCACAGAGACACAGAGGCACTGAGAAAAATCAAGAAGAAATGAGAAATGAAAAACAGGAAAATTCTTTACTTCCAATTTCTTATTTCCTGTTTCCCATTTTGTTCTCCGTGTCTCAGTGCCTCTGTGGTTTATTAAATGTTTTTTTAGGTTAAGGATTAAATGCGAGTGATGGACAAGGAATTAAAAGGCATTTTTGAAAAAGGGCTTTTCAAGGGCGAGATGAAGTTTGATGAACTGATGTCGGAGCACACGTCTCTGGGAATAGGCGGGCCTGCGGAGGTCATGGTCTTCCCTGAAGACCCTGTGTCCTTGAGGAACGTCCTGCGCGCTGCAAAAAAGGAGAATATCCCGGTGGCCGTACTTGGAGGCGGGACGAATCTCCTTGTCAGTGATAAGGGGATAGAAGGCGTCGTTATCTCATTGAAGGCATTCAGGGGGATTGAGTTTACGAGGGGAAGCAATGACCGGGAAGCGGTTCTGTACGTTGCGGCAGGAGTGCCGCTTGCGGGTCTTTTGAGTTTCGCCCAAAAGAACGGATGCGCCGGCATTGAGGCGCTGGTCGGGATACCCGGATATTTTGGCGGCGCTGTGTATATGAATGCGGGGTCTTTCGGCGCGGAGATCAAAGACGTGCTCGTCTCAGTAGCGGTGATGGATATGAACGGCAGGATCTCAATTTTGGAGAAGGACAAATTGAATTTTTCATACAGGTCTTCAAATATTCCCGACGGCCTGATAATCCTCAGCGCGAACATTTTATTAAAGAGAGATAATCCTGATGAGATATCAAGGCGCATGAAAGATTATTTACAGAAAAAGAGAAATACACAGCCGCTCGGAGAGCCTTCCGCAGGGTGCGTTTTTAAAAATCCCGAGGGAGATGCAGCGGGAAGGCTGATAGACGCGGCAGGGTGTAAAGGGATGAGGGTCGGCGATGTCGAGGTGAGCGCGGTACATGCCAATTATTTTATTAATAAAGGCAGCGCCGCGTGCGGGGACTTTATCGCATTAATGAAAATCGTGAAGGCGAAGGTGAAGCAACACAGCGGTGTCGCGCTTGAGCCGGAGATAAAAATTGTGGGGAAAAATTAATTGATAATGCAAACGATGGAACCAGAGGCAATCTTAAATTTAATAAACACAGATAAGAAAGACTGTCTCAAAACTTCTATAATCGACATGATATTTAAATTTATGTTTAATGCTATTCCAGTTATTCTCTTGACCCTATGCTCTTTGCCCCATGCACTTGGCCTTTTTCAAGAGGTGTCGTATAGAAATTTTTCACCTGCCTTTCTTATCTGTGTGGGAGAAACAAATGGCTAAAGGACCGGTTACAACAAAAAGGATAGGTGTGCTGATGGGAGGCGAGTCCTCCGAGAGGGACATCTCCATCAGGAGCGGGCTCGCGATATACCAGAGCCTGCAGGAGCTTGGCTACAACGCAGTGCCGATCGATATCAGCAAGGACGTAGTTAACGCGCTGAAGAAAGAAAAGATCAAGTTTGCTTTCCTTGCCTTACACGGTGGAATAGGGGAAAACGGGGCGATACAGGGGATGCTTGAAGTGTTTGGCATCCCTTACTCAGGTTCAGGCATCATGGCTTCGGCCCTTGCAATGGACAAAGAGGCGTCCAAGAAAATGTTTGCATATCACGGGCTGCCGGTAGCGCCGTTCATAGTCATCCGCCGCCAGTCAAAAGGCAAAAAGGCGGTTGATACACAACTGCCTGCTGTTGACTTTCCCCTGCCGTGGGTTGTCAAGCCTGTTGCAGAGGGGTCCAGCATCGGTGTCAGCATCATTAAAGAAGAAAAAGATATGCTCCCGTGCCTTGAGAAGGCCTTCTCATTTGACAACAGGGTAATGATAGAGAAATTCATCCCCGGCAAAGAGGTGCACATCGGGATACTCGGACAGAGGGTCCTTGGAGGCGTTGAGGTGAGGCCCTCTCTGGAATTTTATAACTACGAGGCAAAGTATACATCGGGACTTACTGAGTACATCATTCCCCCGGAGCTTGATGACGCGACATATGAAAAGGCTAAAGACATTGCGTTGAAGGCCCACCAGGCGCTTGGATGCGCTGGCGCCAGCAGGGTTGATCTGAGAATTGATGAAGGCACCAAGGTCCCGCATATTCTTGAAGTTAACACACTGCCCGGCATGACAACGACGAGCCTGCTGCCGAAGATAGCAAAGTCAGCGGGCATGAGTTTCGGCGATCTTATAGAGGAGATAATAAGACTTGGCCTCAAAGAATAACAAACGGAAATCAGTGTCGCGGCGACAGGGGAAGCTCTCTATCTTTCTCAAGAAGACGGGTATCATCCTGTCAGTTGCGCTGGCAGTAACCACCATAGTGCTGGGAACGTATTTGCTGGCCCAGGCGTTTTATGTCAGAGAGATAGAGGTTTCAGGCAACGAGCATCTTGACAAGAGAGATATTGAAAACATTTTAAACATCCGGCGGGAATCCCTTTTGGACCTTCACCTGAAAGATATCGACGAGAGGCTGAGGAAAAACGCGTGGATAAAGAAGACAACCTTAAGATGGCAGCTGCCCGGAACACTCGTGATAGACATTGAAGAGGCGAGGCCCAAGGCCCTGCTCAATTTCGAAGGAGAGACTTTCCTTGTTAATGAGGAAGGCAATGTAATGGAAAGGCTGCAAGATGCGGGCACTCCTTTTCTGCCGGAAATAAAGGGGATAGACCCGAGGTATAAAAAAGAAATGTCGGAGGCCTTGAAATTAGTTGAAGCCCTGTCCTCCAGGAAAATACTTGCCGACAAGCAGTTAGTAGAGATAGGCCTGGAACCGTACGGGCTCAATCTGAATATCGACGGAGAATTTATCAAAGTCGGTTACGGGCAGTACGCGGAGAAATTCGACAAGTGGGTGGAGCTTGAACCGGAGTTGAAGAAGATGGGTGTGCCGATCCAGTACGTGGACCTGAGATTTAAAGATTCCGTTATTGTGAAGCCTGTAACACCGGAAAAACCGGACAAGAACGACAAACTGAAAGAGAAGGACAAAGATAAAGAGAAGGTGACCGAGGCGGCAAAAGATAAAGGCAAGGGAAAGGCGAAAGTTAGAAGCAGCAAGAAGGAGAAAAAAGTTTGATAGTAAATTTACCACAGAGCACTCAGAGGAAGATGGATTCCATCCACAGATTTTGCAGATTGCACAGATCAGGTAAAAACATCTGTGCAAATCTGAGTAATCTGCGGATTATTAATCTCTGTGCCATCTGTGACTTAAGGATGAATTAAATATGCATTTTGGATTTATAAAAGACGTGACCGCGAAAAACGGCAGCATAGTAGTCGGTCTTGATATCGGCTCGACAAAGATATGCGTCATGGTTGCCGAGGTCAACCCTTTCAGGAGCCGGGATGAGAATAATTTCCCTGCAAATATAATGGGCGTCGGCACGGCCCCGTCAAAGGGTATCAAAAAAGGGGTCGTCATCAACATCGAGCAGACCGTTGAAGCAATAAGGGAAGCGGTGCAGCGTGCTGAAGAGGCGTCAGGCGTTGATATAAAAACAGTGTATACAGGGGTCACCGGAAGCCACATAGGGTATATTTCAAGTCAGGGCATTATCGCTGTAAAGGAAAAAGAAATTGGACAGAAGGAAGTTGACATGGTGATCGACGCCGCAAGGGCCGTGGCAATTCCCTTTGACCGGGAGATACTCCATGTGGTCCCCCTGGAGTTTATCGTGAACGGGCAGGAGGGGATCACTGACCCGCGCGGAATGGTAGGGGTGAGGCTTGAGGCGAAGGTCCAGATAATAACCGGCGCTGCCTCGTCAATCCAGAATTTAATGAAGTGCTGCCAGAAGGCGGGGCTTGAGGCGCTTGATGTTGTGTTCCAGCCGGTTGCCACCGCCGATGCCGTGCTGACGCGGGATGAGAAGGAACTCGGCGTCGCGCTTGTAGATATTGGCGGCGGCACAATTGATATCGCGCTTTATAAAGAAGGGAATATTTTCCATTCCGCGGTGTTGGCTGTTGGAGGCGGCAATTTCACAAATGACGCGGCGATAGGATTGAGGCTCCCTTTTCATGAAGCTGAGAAGATAAAAAGAAAGTACGGCTGCTCGATGCTGTCCCTGGTGCGCGGTGAAGAAGAGATCGGGATCGAAACCGCAGACGGCAAGCCGGGCAGGAGCATAACGAGAAGCCACCTCGTTGAAATACTCCAGCCGCGCGCGGAAGAATTGTTCGGGTTGATCAAAGAAGAGATCACCGGAAAAGGCCATCACAAACTGATGAACGCGGGCGTGGTTTTGACAGGCGGCACGGTATTAATGGAAGGGATGACCGTGATGGCGGAAAATATTCTGGAGCTTCCCGTAAAAATTGGAAGCCCTATTGGTATCGGAGGGCATACTGATATTTTAAGCAACCCCGCATATGCTGCCTGTGCAGGTCTTGTCCTTCAGGGAGCGCAGGAGATTTTAGCCGAACAGGGACTAAACAGCGGAGGAATATTCAGCGGGATAAAATCGAAGATGAGCGGGTGGTTTAGACTATAAATTAAGAATTAAGAATTACGAATTAGGAATTGAAAAGATTGGAACAAATTTTAATACATAAAAATTTATCAGGGAAAGGAGAACGGTATGAAGATTTTCGAGCTTGAGGAGTTACAGAACGGCAGTATTACCAACCCGGCAAAGATCAAGATTGTGGGTGTCGGCGGAGGAGGGAGCAATGCTGTAAACAGCATGATAGCGTCGAACCTCCAGGGAGTTGAGTTTGTGGCCATCAACACGGATGCGCAGGCGCTTGAATTGTCACTTGCGCACCAGTGCGTGCAGGTCGGCACTTCATTGACAAAGGGACTTGGCTCCGGCGCAAACCCCGAGACAGGCAAGCAGGCCGCACTTGAAGACAGAGGCGCGGTTGAAGACGCATTGAGAGGCGCCGACATGATTTTTATAACAGCAGGCATGGGAGGGGGCACAGGCACCGGCGCGTCCCCGGTTGTCGCGGAGGTAGCGAGGGAGCTTGGCATTCTTACCACGGCAGTTGTTACCAAACCGTTTCTCTTTGAGGGCAACAAGAGGTCCAGAAACGCGGAGCAGGGGATAAAAGAACTGCAGAAACATGTGGACTCCCTTATCGTCGTCCATAATCAGAGATTGTTAAATATTGCGGACAAGGACACGACCTGGCTTCAGGCCTTAAACCTTGCAAATGACGTCCTGAGACAGGCGGTAAAAGGCATCTCTGACCTGATACTCGTTCCCGGACTTATAAACCAGGATTTTGCGGACATAAAGACCATCTTGTCAAACAGCGGCAGGTCACTCATCGGTATCGGCAGCGCAAGCGGCGAGACCCGCGCGGTAAGCGCGGCCAAGATGGCAATCTCAAGCCCCCTGTTGGAGGAAACCTCCATTGATGGCGCTAAAGGCGTATTGATAAACATCACTGGAGGTTCCTCCCTCTCTTTTCACGAGGTCAACGAGGCAGCCAGCCTTATCAAGGATGCGGTGCATGATGACGCGGAAATAATCTTCGGCTCGGTAATTGACCCGGACCTTGACGACAAGGTTGTAATTACGGTGATTGCCACAGGCTTTGAAGAAAAGACCCGCCCTGTGATGCCTTCGCTTGAGAAATGGAGGCCGAAGGGAGATTCAGTTGTGTTGAAAGGCTCCACTCAAAGGTTTTTGTCGAAGGAGACGGTGAAGGTTGACAGCGAGGATTATCTTGACGTCCCGACCTTCATGCGTAAAAACGGATATTCTGAAAATGAGCAGGACATAAAAACGGTTTAGTCGGGAATAAAAATTATATCCGCAGATTTCGCAGATTACACAGATTATGAAAAGACCCTGCAAATATCTGTGCTAATCTGAGAAATCTGCGGATTGTATTCCCTGCGATCAATTATTAAATCCTGTTCTTATACTTCAGCTCTTTAAAGCGTATGAAGTATTTTGTGCCGCTGCTTCTGTCCAGGGCCAATTCGCCCTTCAGTTGATGCTCCACTAAATTGACAATGAGCTGCATGCCCAGTGATTTCACCGCCCTGATATCAATGCCTTCCGGTATCCCCGCGCCGTTATCGCTGACCACGAGTTCATATTTGTCCTCACCGGTGATCTTTCTGAACGATATCTTTATCTCTCCCTTTCGGTCCTTGGGGAAAGCGTACTTCAGCGCGTTTGAAACCAGTTCATTTATAATCAACCCGCACGGTATTGCGGTGTCGATTGCAAGACTGAGCTCCTCTGCTTTAATATTGAGTGAAATACTTCCGTTGTTTGTGCCGTAGAACATGAGCAGGCCGTTTGCAAGGCTCTTGACGTAATCATTGAAATCGATATGGGCAAGGTCATTTGACTGGTAGAGTTTCTCGTGGATGAGGGACATGGACCTTATCCGGTTGCGGCTTTCATCGAACAATTCAATATACTGCCGGTCGTCGATCTGGTCCGACTGTAGGCTTAACAGGCTTGAAATGACCTGCATGTTGTTTTTTACCCTGTGGTGAATTTCTTTCAGCAGCACCTCTTTTTCCTCTGTCCTCTCAAGCAGCTTTACATTTGCGGCTTCGCGCTGATATACGGTATGCTGGAGCGAATCTATTGTGTCTATGAGCTGGGAGGTCATTTTGTTGAAAGCCAGGGACAAAACACCTATCTCATCGCTGCCTGAAAAAGCCGCCTTTTGCGACAGGTTGCCGCTGCTGATCGCCTGCGCGGTTTCGGCAAGGGATTCGATGGGCCTGATGATCTTGCGCATAATTGTAAATCCGAGGGCCAAAGCCACTGACAGGGTAAATAAAAGAAAAGCCGCTATGGTGAGCATGGGACGGGCGGTGTTTTTCAGGGCTTCCGTTACAGGCACCTCAGTTACAATATGAAGATACTGATCACCAAGTTTTATTGTATCACCGGCCAAAACGACCTTTGTGCCGTTAATGCCTGTCATAATAACGGCCTTATCAGGCACGTGGAAGTGTGCGTCTTTTAACATCACCGAAGGATCAGGATGTACAATGACCCTGCCGTCGTTGTCCGTGATGTAGGCAATGCCGGATTTGCCTATATGCATAGCCGCCACTATTTCCTGCATGAATTTCAGACGCATTTCAGCAACAAGGACACCCTTTAATTTATCACCCCGCTCGTCAATTACCGGAAGGCTCATTAACATGAAAGGGCCTCCTGTTTTTTTGTCGAAATACACGGGGCCATAGTATGTAGCGCGTTTTGCAATGGGAACCAGAAATTCCTCAGCCCCTGACCGGTCACCGAGGTCCCTGTCAGTAAAGATTGAAGCGCGGGACACGCGCATGATCTCTCTGCCATTGCCATTGAGCAGAACCAGGTCATTGAATGAGTCCCTGTGATTTTCGTCCTTGAACGCGCGCAGCTTGGAAAGGATCTGATGCTGCCGCTGCCGTCCGATTTCTGTAATGTAGTAGTCGATCTTCATTGCATTGAGCAGGGTCGTCTCCTGTTCATGGATCTTCGAGAGGATCTCGCCGGAAACGCGCTTGGCGATCTCGCTTTGTAATTCCATCGCCTGTCTCCGCTGGATAACAGAGTCCTGCCATGATAAGACAGCGCCGAGCAAAAGGAGAGGGACTATCGCAAGGATAACGAGAGAAATGATCAGGCGCTTTCTGATGCTGCCCGTTGTTTTCATAGAAGCAAGACTTCCTTTAATGAAACAGAAGATTATGATAGAATACTTTTCATTTTAAATTAAACCGCTAAATTAGAAAAGAGAGGTAATCATGCATTTTTCAGGGACCTTCATTCCGACCTTGCGGGAGACCCCGGCGGAGGCGGAGTCGATCAGCCATATTCTTATGCTTCGCGCAGGTTACGTCAGGCAGCTTGCCTCAGGACTTTATATCTACCTTCCTCTCGCGTGGAGGGTAATGAACAGGATAAATAAAATAATCAGGGAAGAAATGGACGCGATAGGCGCGCAGGAAATATCAATGCCGGGGCTGCATCCAGCCGACATATGGCAGAAGACCGGCAGGTGGTCTGACATCGGCGATGAGATGTTCAGGCTGAAAGACAGGGGCGGCAGGGACATGTGCCTTGGAATGACCCATGAAGAAATAATCACATGGCTTGCCTCGATGGAACTCCGTTCATACAGGCAATTGCCCCAGATGTGGTATCAGATGCAGGCGAAGTTCAGGGACGAGGCAAGGCCCAAAAGCGGGATATTGCGCACCCGTGAATTCATCATGAAAGACAGTTACAGTTTTGATAAAGATGAAGAAGGCCTCAAGGAAAGTTATCGCAAACACGCTGAGGCGTATCACAGGATATTTCAGAGATGCGGGCTGAAATTTCACCAGGTACAGAGCGATCCCGGAATGATGGGCGGCGCAACCGCGCATGAATTCATGGCCCCGAGTCCGGCAGGAGAGGACACCATTGTCCTCTGTAAATGCGGCTACTCGGCAAATACGGAACTCGCGCTGTCAGTCCCGTCTCCTCAGAAACTGAAAGGGGATGAAAAGGACTGGGCACTGGAAGACATCGCTACTCCTGATAAGAGGACGGTAGCAGAGGTGTCGGGATTTCTGAAAACTCATCCTTCGTGTTTTATCAAGAGCCTGCTTCTGATAGGAAAGGACGGCCCTTTCCTTGCGCTTGTAAGAGGCGACCAGGAGCTTCATGAGAAGAAGCTTTCAAAAATCACCGGGGAATTCAGGGCTGCGCAGAAAGATGAAGTGAAAACCATCCTCGGTGTCGCGGTAGGGTCCATCGGCCCTTATAACAACACTTTGAAAAAGATCGCCGACATTTCACTGAAGGACGGGATCTACATCTCAGGAGCTAATAAGGAAGGGTTTCATACAAGAGGGATAAAACCTGGTGTCCATTTTCAGGCGGAGTGGCATGACATACACGTTGCCGGGGAGGGAGACACCTGTTCAACATGCGGCGCTGAAATAATACTTGAGAAGGCCATCGAGATCGGGAATATATTTCAGCTCGGCACGAAATACTCACAGCCGCTCAAGGCAGTGTATCTTGATGAGAACGGAACAGAGAATCCGGTCATAATGGGAAGCTACGGCATCGGCCCCGCCCGTATTGCCGCCTCGGCCATTGAACAGAACCATGACAAGGACGGGATCATCTGGCCCCAAAGCATTGCCCCCTTTGACGTTGAGATCATCCCCCTTGATACGGAGAGTGAAATATTGGAGCTCGCCGGGACAATATACAGGGGCTTGATCGATGAAAAACTTGATGTGCTCATAGACGACAGGGATGAACGCCCCGGCGTGAAATTCAAGGACGCTGACTTGATAGGCATTCCATATCAGATAGTCATCGGCAAAAAGGGATTGAAGGAAGGTGTAGTTGAGCTCAAGTCGAGAAGGACAAAAGAAACAGAAAGGACCGCCCCTTCCGAAGTTGTGAAAAAAGTGAGAGGTTTTTTCGGGAAGGCTTGAAGTAATAAAGTTTCTTAGTTACAGAAGTGTTCCCCCGTAACAAAGTTGCTTGCCCGCCCTGGAATTCAATCAATGACGGCATTATCGCGAAGTATAGCTTGACAAAGTTTTAATCCGTAAAATATACTTACCGGTAGGTAAATAAGATATACACGCAAAGGAGCTTAATTATGACAGGCAGAAAACGCCCTGTAAAACCTGAGGAACACGCGGTGCGGGAACGTCTTCTCGGCGCGGCCCTTGATATATTCAATGAAAGGGGATATGCCGCCACTTCTGTCCGGGAGATCGTTGAGGCGGCCGGTGTCACAAAACCGACGCTCTATTACTATTTCGGGAACAAGGAAGGCATCTACACGGAGCTGATGACAAAACCCTTTGAGGTCCTTGAAAAGATATTGGTGGAAACCGCGCACGAAAAGTTAAGCTCTCGTGAACGCGTGCTGCGTCTGTACGAAGGGATATTCCTCCTGTTCATGAAGAACCTCAAGGCCGCGAGACTTATGTATTCGATCTATTACGGCCCCCCCCAGGGGGCGCCTTTCATTGACTTCGAGGGCTACCACCTGAAGATCAGAGAGGTAACGGAATTAATTGTGAAGGAAGGGATCAAAAGCGGCGAGATCCGGAAGGTGAATGCGGACACGCTGACGCATGTTTTGATAGGGGCGCTGAACTTCGTGCTTGAGGAGCAGCTCTGCCACCGTTCGCCTATGGTAGATAAAAAAGGACTGTCCGCCATGCTCGCTTTTATCTTTGACGGGGTCACTCCATTAATAACGAAAAGGAAAAGGTGAATTGGTATGTTATTACTCAGTAACTATTTCAAGAATCAACAAATACCGGAGAGTAGGGATTGGGGATTAGGGATTAGTAGAGAAACCAACCCCCAATCCCTAAACCCTAATCCCTATTTTTTAATTATCATTTTACTTTCTGTCCTCTGGACATCAGGCTGTTCTTCAAAAAGCGCTGACGGAAAAAAGGATACCAATGCCGGGCGTCCCCCGGTGGCAGTGGAGACCTTGTCAGTTTCAGCTTCAGACCTGGCAGAAGGCCTTGACGTAGTTGGTACCCTCACCCCGAAATTCGAGACAGAGGTGAAGTCCCAGATCCCCGGCCTTATAAGCGAGGTCTATGTCACCGAGTGGGTGAGAGTCAGGAAGAATGATCCGCTTGCCAGAATAGACTTGAGTGAGACCGGGGCGCTTGTAAACAAGGCCGGCGCCTCGGTTGAATCGGCAAAGGCAGGATATCTTCAGGCACAGGTCGCTGCACAGCGTGCTGAGCGTGAAAAGGCACGGATGCAGAAGCTCAGAGAATTCGGCCTTGCCACACAGCAGAATTATGAGGATGCGGAATCAGAGGCGGCGGCGGCGAATGCCGCAGTTGAGGCTGCGCGCGCCCAGATCGGCGCTGCGGAGGGAGAACTGCGCGCGCTCCAGGCGCGCCTTTCCAAAGGGATGATACTTTCACCCATGGATGGAGTCGTTTCACTTCGGGACGTGAATGTGGGTGATCTTGCCAGCGACACCGGGGCAGCCAAGGCCCTATTTAAGGTCGTAGATAACAGGATACTCAAACTCACCGTTTCGGTCCCGTCGGTAGATATGGCTTCCATAAAGGTGAGGGATTCGCTGACGTTTACTGTTGATGCTATTCCGGGCAAGACCTTTTCAGGAAAGGTGATGTTCATAAACCCGTCTGTGGACGAAGCTGACAGGTCGGTAAAGGTCATTGCCGAGGTGATCAATTCATCGGGGGAATTAAAAGGCGGCCTTTTTGCAAAGGGGAGGATCGAGACAGGGACCAGGAGAAATATCATTCAGGTCCCGCGTTCATCCCTGATCGGTTTAAATGTTGCGGAAAAGAAGGCAGGTCTGTACACGGTAGAAGCTGACCAGGCGCATTACAGGGAAGTGGCCACAGGGGCAGTTGCGGGTGACCAGGTGGAGATAGTTTCAGGTCTTAATCAGGGAGAACTTTTAGTTGTGCGAGGCGGTTTTAATCTGAAGGACAACGACAAGGTCGTTACGGCCGGTGGTAAGGGGAGGTAGAGATGCTGCTTTCCGACCTTTCCATAAAAAGACCTGTGCTTGCAGCGGTCATGATGCTGACCCTTGTTGTATTAGGAATATTTTCATACCGCCGCCTGTCAGTCGAAATGTATCCCAATGTTGAGATTCCCGTAGTCTCGATTGTAACAAAATTTCCCGGCGCGTCTCCTGAGAGCGTTGAGAGGGAATTGACAAAGAAGATCGAGGAGGCGGTAAACCCCGTGGCCGGGGTGAAACGCGTCCTCTCATATTCACGCGAAGGTGTCTCTACCGTTGTGGTGGAATATCGTCTTGAAGAGAAGATCAATGAAGTGGCGCAGGAGACACGCGCGAAGATCAACGCTGTCCGGGGTGAGCTGCCCCTGGGCATAGAAGACCCGATTATACAGAAGCTCGATTTCAACGCCCTGCCGGTCATATCGGTTGCTGTGCGTTCCTCGTCTCTTTCAAGCCGGGACCTTACCCTCCTGGTTGAAAAGAAGATAAAGCGCAGGCTCGAAACCGTTGCCGGGGTGGGAAAGGTCGATCTTGTCGGTTCCGCAACGAGAGAGGTCAATGTCGTAATCGACCCGGTCCGTGTCGAGTCCCTCGGCATCGGTGTTGACACCGTGATAAACGGATTGAGGTCGGAAAATGTGAATACCCCGCTCGGAAGGCTGAACCGGGGCAATACAGAGTACCCGCTCCGCGTTGCTGGAAAACCTGACCGCGTTGACCAGTTCCGCTCTATGGTGATCGCTGAACGCGACGGCAGGCCGATCAGGCTTTCAGAAGTCGCGGAGGTGGTTGACGGTATTGAAGAGGAGCGCTCACTTGCGCTGGTAAACGGCATCCCGGCGGTGGCGCTTGACATACAGAAGCAGTCCGGCGCGAACATGGTTGACGTAGTAAACGCGATCAAAAAGCGCGTGGATCAATTGCAGTCCGAACTTCCGGAGACCGTCACGCTGGAAATAGTCCGCGACGCATCGATCATGACGCTTGATTCTCTGAAGGACGTGCAGGAGACGATGATCATCGGCGGCTTTCTCACGGTCCTGATAGTCTTCTGCTTTATAAACTCGTGGCGCTCCACGGTCATAACCGGGGTCACGCTGCCCATATCGGTCATCTCATCATTTATCATCCTGAACGCGCTCGGCATGACGTTAAACATCATGACGCTCATGGCGCTCTCGCTTGCAATAGGCCTCCTGATAGACGACGCCATTGTTGTGCGGGAAAATATAGTCCGTCATCTTGAAAAAGGCGAAGACCATTTCGCGGCAGCGCGCAGCGGCACGAGCGAGATAGGGCTTGCGGTCTTTGCCACTACCATGTCCATACTTGCAGTATTTGTGCCGGTGGCTTTTATGAAAGGGATCGTCGGCAGGTTCTTCTTCTCATTCGGTATCACTGTGGCCTTTGCGGTGTCTGTGTCTCTGCTTGTGTCTTTTACGCTTGATCCCATGCTGTCTTCGCGCTGGCATGATCCGGCCATTCACAGGGAGGGGAGACGCGGTTTCATCTCACGCATGTTAGACAGGTTCAATGACATGTTTGAACGAATGGCTGAACGTTATCGCGGTCTGATCGGATGGGCGCTGGGACACAGGAAGACCGTCCTGTTCTCCGCATTGGCGGCCTTTGTCGGAGGGATTATGATATTCGGAATGCTCGAATCCGCCTTTATGACCAATTTCGATAAGGGTGAATTTCAGGTAAGTTTTAAAACAGCCCCGGATGCATCGCTCAGCGAAAGCCGCGGCCGACTTAACGCGATGCTGGCAGCGCTCAAGGATATTCCCGAAATAGATCATACATATTCTACTGTCGGCGCGGGTGACAGCGGCACAGTGCAAAGCGGCGTGGTTTACGTTAAGCTCAAGGAACGCTCAGAGAGAAAGAGGATACAGGATGACATTCAACGTGATGTCCGAAGCAGGCTTCAGCGTATCCCGGGGATCAAGATTTCCATTGAGGAAGCAGGCGGCGTGGGAAGCAGTATCAAACCCCTTGTTGTAAATGTGAGGGGAGAAGATATTGCATTGTTGAAAAAGTATTCCTCTGAGCTGAAAGACAAAATGTATACGATCCCCGGCATTGTTGATATCGAAGCGACGCTGGAGAATGACATCCCGGAATACCAACTCACGGTTGACAGGGAAAAGGCGGTGAATGCCGGGATCATGACCGACCGCATTGTCCGCACCGTGGGCGCGCTTGTGGGAGGGGAAGCAGTCACAACTTATGAAGACGAAGACGGCGATTCCGTTGACGTGCGGGTCCGGCTTCCCGAATATCTGCGCGAGGACCCTGCGCAGGTGCAGAACCTGCGGTTTGCTGTACAGAGGGGGAACGGGCCTTCTGCTCTTATGCCTCTGTCCAATATCGCATCATATGAGGTAAGCAATTCTCCTTCGGAGATCAACCGGCAGGCCCTCACCCGTGAGGTAGTGATCACTGCAAACCTTGACGGGGTGCCTATCGGCACTGCGGTGAGCAAAGTGCGGAAGGCCGCGGAAGGGATTTTGATGGAGCCCGGCTACAAGATTGTTTTTTCAGGAGAGGCAGAGGACATGGCAGAGTCCTTCGGCTACATGGGAGAGTCCCTCATCCTCGCGGTGGTACTTGTTTATCTGATATTGGCGGCGCAGTTTGAATCATTTCTCGAACCTATGGCCATTATGCTTTCCCTGCCCCTTTCCATAGTCGGTATGGCGGGGATGCTGTTCCTCACAGGCGACACGATAAATATCATGTCTCTCATCGGCCTGATAATGCTCATGGGCCTGGTCACAAAAAACGCCATCCTCCTTGTTGACTATGCAAAGGTGCTGCAGGGACGCGGCATGGAAAGGAACGAGGCTGTCATTACAGCCGGAAGGACAAGGCTGAGGCCCATATTGATGACAACACTTGCCATGATCTTCGGCATGATGCCCCTTGCCTTTGCCCTCGGCTCCGGCGCTGAGATGCGCGCGCCTATGGCCCGCGCCGTGATCGGCGGACTTCTGACATCGACCGTACTTACTCTGCTTGTCGTCCCGGTGGTATATACATTACTGGATGATTTCAGCGTGTGGATACGGAGACGCTTCAGTTCAAAAAAGGTTGTGACAACATGAATAGACTTTATCGTTTATTCATATTTTTAATGATCACCCTCCTGCTGCCCCTTTCCGCATCAGCGGGGGAAGTAAAGGTCTTGACCCTGCAGCAGGCCCTGGATATAGCCGCAGAAAAAAACCGCGATATTCAAAAGGCCAGGGAATACTTCCAATGGGTGCAGGGAAAATATGTTGAAGAGAGGGCGGCTGCTTTACCGCAGCTTACCATTACCGGTTCGGCGGCAGTCAGCCATGACAAGACCATGATAGTTCCCGCGGGAAATATCTCTGACAGGATGAAGACGTATTCCGGTGAAGTAGGCGTTACCCAGACCTTATTTGCCTGGGGCAAGGTCGGGGCCGCTATAAGGGCGGCACAGGAGGGAATGAAGACTGCGGAGGAGCAGCTTAGACTCTATCGTCAGGCCGCATCCAGGGATGTCTCCATTGTCTTCTTTGATGTGCTTCTTTCACGGGAACTGCATGACATCGCGCGCCAGGACCTTGCGCAGAAGGAGCGGCATCTTGAAGAAGCGCGCCGCAAATACACTGCAGGAGTTGCAACGGATTATGATGTCCTCGCTGCTGAAGTTGCAGTGAAAAATGCCGGACCGGAAGTTATACGAACGGAAAACCTGATACGTGACGCGCTTGACAGGCTCCGCTTTTTCCTCGCTTTAGAGGATGGAGAAATTGATGTCACCGGCAAGCTGGAGGTTACGGATTATCCGGCAGTCCCTGACTATGAGCATATCTATAAGGCCGCCTTTGAGAAACGCCCTGAGGCAAGAGACCTCCGCCACCGCGTCAGCATTGCCGGGGAGCTGGTCACTATAGCCAATGCGGATGACAAACCGCGTCTTGAATTCAGGGGCGGATACGGGTGGAAGAGCCTGGAACTCGGAGATATGAATTTAGACGGAAGGGCGTGGAACGCCGGACTGTTCCTGACGTTTCCTTTTTTTGACGGGATGCGCACGAGGGGAAGAGTGGCACAGGCTGAAAGCGACCTCAGCAGCATAAGGATAGATGAAGCCAAACTTGCCGATTCCTTTGCCCTGCAGGCGCGCGAGGCGCTGAACGCTGTGCGTGAGTCCAGGGAGATCGTTGACGCCCTGTCCGGCACTGTGACCCAGGCTGAAAAACTGTTGTTCCTTTCCGAAAAGGGTTATGAACTCGGCGTGAAAATCCGGCTTGAAGTTGAAGACGCTGAACTGAAACTCCTGCAGGCAAGGGGAAATCTTTCACGCGCATGGAGGGACTACCGGGCAGCCGGCGTTAACCTGTTGTGGGTGATGGGAGTGCTGGGGGAAGATGCTTATCAATGACAAATTCACCAAGCCGGAGAATGACAATTTCTCCGTGCTTTCATAATTTAACTTTTACGCTCAAAAAAAGCCCGCACAGTTTTAAACTGAGCGGGCTTTTAATTTTATCAAAATAGACTATGGATGCTGTGCCGGTTTTTGCCCCCCCGCGCTTTCAGCGGGGATAGTAATTGCCTCAAGGGCCTTATCATTTTTGCTTACTTTATATTTGCTTTTTAAGCCTTCAATATATTTTTCAAAGAGCTCTCTCTTTTTTTCCGCGAGGAGCTGTTTTTGTATTGATTCCTTAGACTGCTCAAAGCTCGCGGTCTCGCCCTTTTTGATATCGGTCAATTGAATGATGTGATAGCCGAAGCGTGTCTTTACCGGCCCGCTTACTTCCCCGGGTTTTAATTTCAATACAGCCTGCTCAAACTCGGGTACCATCTGCCCGTGGGCAAAGTAACCGAGGTCTCCGCCTTTCTGGGCAGACCCTGTATCTTTCGACAGTGACTTTGCAAGGTCGGCAAAGCGCTCTCCTTTTTTGATTCGGGCATAGATCTTCTTTGCCTGGTCCTCCGTGTCAACGAGAATATGGCCTGCCTTGATCGTTGTGCCGATGGTGAATTTGTCCGCGTTCTTTTCATAGAAGCTTTTAACGTCTGCGTCATCTACCTTTGACTTGTCTTCAACTTCTTTTTTAAGAATGAGGGACACCAGGGTCATTTTTTCAAACTCTTTAATTTTTTCAAGATACTCTTTGTCCTTGTCAAGTCCCATTTTTTTGGCGTCCTGGTATATAAGTTCTCTCTTAACGAGTTCATCAAGGAATTTATCTTTGCCTTCTTTCCCCTTGAACTGTTCCTTTGCCCAGTCAGGGATACGGCTTATTTCCTTCAGGAACTCGTCCTTGGTAATGGGAGTTTTATCAACCTCCGCTATAACATCCACGCCTGATTTCTCCTTCTGAGAACATCCGGCAAGGATTGCCAGCGAAAATACAAAAACGAAAAGCCATGTCTTTTTCATTAAAAGTTCTCCTTTTGTTCGATTTAAATTAGATTGTTTTATAACATAATGATTTTGGATTTTACAAGTGACAGCGTGAAGGAAAATGACGCCGTGAAGGCATTGTGTTATTCAGGTCTTCATTGACATCAAACGGCCCAATCAGGCTATTATTAATGCAGCAAAAAGTTATTAAGGAGGACTAAATTATGGCAGACGAGCATTCATTTGATGTTGTCAGCAAGGTTGATCTGCAGGAGGTATCAAACGCAGTCCAGCAGGCCCTAAAAGAGATGGGGCAGCGTTTTGATTTCCGCGGCAGCAAGAGCAATATAGAGCTCAACAAGGAAAAGAATGAGATACACCTTACGTCCGATGATGAGTTCAAGCTGAAGAGCGTTATCGATATGCTGCAAAGCAAACTTATAAAAAGGCAGGTGCCTTTGAAGGCCTTGAGCTACGGGAAAATTGAGCCTGCGGCATCAAACACCGTGAGGCAGGTTGTCACTCTTCAGCAGGGCATCCCCACTGAAAAGGCAAAAGAGATCGTAAAAGCACTCAAGGACTCAAAGCTCAAGGTCCAGTCCGAGATCCAGAAAGACCAGCTCCGCGTCAGGGCCAAAAAGATTGACGACCTCCAGACCGCGATCAAACTTTTAAAAGAGAAAGACTTCGACGTGCATATTGATTTTGTGAATTACAGGTGAAATGAGAAGACGAAGATAAGAAGCTGAGAAGATTAGAAGCTAAGAAATCCCAACTTCCCAACTTCTAATCTTTCCATCTTCCGTCTTTTTTGAAGTATAATAACCCCTATGAGTTTTTGGGATGACGTCAGGGATGATTACAGGACTGTTTTCAAGATGGACCCTGCTGCGAGGAGCAGGCTGGAAGTCATCCTTTCGTACTCCGGGTTTCACGCGATATTCTTCTACCGGATAAATCACAGGCTGTGGAAACTCGGCGTGCCTGTGCTGCCGCGTTTTTTATCTCAATTAGCGAGGTTCCTCACTGGCATTGAGATACATCCTGCCGCAAAGATAAAAAAAGGATTTTTCATTGACCACGGGATGGGGGTTGTAATCGGGGAAACTGCGGAGATCGGCGAGAACGTGCTTCTCTACCAGGGGGTGACGCTCGGTGGCACAGGCAAGGAAAAAGGCAAGCGTCACCCTACACTCGGCAACAACATAGTTGTCGGCGCAGGGACCAAGATCCTCGGCGCGATCACGATAGGAGATAACGTCAAGATAGGCGCAAATTCAGTAGTGCTTCATTCCGTGCCTGACAATTCCATTGTAGTCGGCGTGCCGGGCAGGGTGATAAAAAAGAAAGTGGTGAAGATCTATAACGAGGGGCTGGTGGAGATGCTCGATCAGGTGCACCTGCCGGACCCTCTTGATGAGAGATTTGAAGAGATTAAAAATTACATTTCTGAACTTGAAAGGAGAATCAGCGGATTGGAAGGCAAAGGCGAGACAATAAAGGTTTACAACACGATGAGCGGTAAGAAAGAGGATTTTGTCCCTCTGTCGCCGGGGCAGGTCAGGATGTACGTGTGCGGGATAACAGCATACGACGTATGCCACTTGGGCCACGCGCGCAGCGCGATTGTCTTTGACATCATAAAGAGATATTTCAGATACAAGGGACTGAAAGTAACGCACGTGCGCAACATCACCGACATCGACGACAAGATCATAGCCCGCGCCGCGAAGGAGAACGTCTCATACGACGTGATCGCGAAGAAATACACAGAGGAATATTACAGGGACATGGATATGTTGGGCGTGGGCAGGGCTGATCTTGAACCCAATGCCACAGACCACATAAAGGAAATGATCGAGACGATAAAGGGACTCATTGATAAAGGCTATGCGTATCCTGTCGATGGGGATGTTTACTTTGAGGTCGGCAAATTTTCAGGGTACGGCAAGCTTTCAAAAAAGAACGTCGATGATCTCATGTCGGGGGCGCGTGTTGAGGTCAACGAGAAAAAGAAGAGCCCTCTTGATTTTGCCCTGTGGAAATCTTCCAAGGAAGGCGAGCCCTGGTGGGAAAGCCCGTGGGGCAAGGGCAGGCCCGGTTGGCACATAGAATGCACCGCGATGTCATCAAAATATCTGGGAGAGAGCTTTGACATCCACGGAGGCGGGGCTGACCTGATATTCCCGCATCATGAAAATGAGATTGCGCAGAGCGAGGCGTATACCGGCAAACCGTTTGTGAAGTACTGGATGCACAACGGCTTCATCACAGTTGCCAAAGAGAAGATGTCCAAGTCCCTCGGAAATTTCTTCACCATAAAGGACATCCTTGAAAAATACGAGCCGGAGGTGGTCCGTTATTTTCTGCTCTCAACCCATTACAGAAGCCCGATCGAATTCTCCGACGCGCAGTTGACCGAGTCCGAGCTTTCCATTGACAGGTATTACTCTACAGTAACGAGGAACAAGGATTTTCTTGAAACAACAGGGGCCGCGGAGAAGCCCGGGACTTCCGCAGACCTTGAAAAACTGCTTTCTGCTTTTAAAGATAAATTCCATCACGCGATGAATGACGACTTCAACACGGCCTCTGCCCTGGGATTTATCTTCGAGCTCATAAGAGAAGCAAACAGGTTTCTTGATTCAAAACCTTCCGGGCAGAAGGCAAAGGAGCTTGTGATTAAAACCGGAGAGCTTCTTGCCGAGATCGGCGGAGTCATGAACATATTCAACAAGACGCCTGAGGAATGGTACAGGTCCCTGATGAAGGTGAAGAAGATAGAGTTTTCAGAAGAGTCCCTGCTTCAGAAGATCGCCGAACGTCAGGAGGCAAGGAAACAGAAAGACTGGGCAAAGGCCGACACGATCAGAAAAGAGCTTGAGGCCAAGGGCATCATCCTTGAGGACAAAAAAGACGGGACCGCGTGGAAGGTGAAGGCAGGGTGAGATTTATTTCCGGCGGTATTTTGCCGGGATTATTATTTTATACTGAAGCTCCTCATTGAGCTTTCAGTTGCGCCGCCTTTCCCGTCTTCTGCGGTGACTTTCCAGTAATAGGCAGTGCCGGGATTTAATCCGTTCACTGTATAGCTTATATCGGAGTCAGACTCAAGAGAAATACCTAAGCTATCCCCGCCGCTTGAGCCCCCGCCGCAGGCCATTAAAATACCTCCAGTAATAACGATAGCAGCAATCAGCGACACGGTCCTTTTCCTTACTTTTATATTTGCAGCCATTAACATTCCCAGTAATAACAGCTCTGCGGTGCTGCCAGTGCTTGCGTAGTAAACCCCTTGAAGAACAGGCGAAGCAACTTTTACCGGTTCACAGCCTATGAAGTCCTGATTTGCACAATAGCTGAGTTTATAAGTCACTGTGTCACCGTCCGGGTCTTGTGCTTTATTCCATTTAAAGGTGACCGCCGTATCTAATCCTGTTTGCTTGTCTGCTGGCGAGACCAGCTCAGCCGCGGAAGGCGGAGATGGCGGGTTGTTTATGACAGGGCCGGGGGCAAGTATTGTATACATATTTTCTAATTTGTTTGAATCAATATCTGTTATCATTCCATTGCCATCAAGATCGCACTCAGGGCACGCACTTGCCGGCTGGTCCTTGTAGTTGTTAAGTATAGTAAGGTCATTGCTGTTTACATTACCGTCATTATCCAGATCTCCGGCCACGCAGTTTGCCCCGGCGGCATATTCATTCCCGTTCCAGTGAGTACATGTCAGAATGGCCGCTTCACCTGAATTTAATGTCACGATATTTGACGGGCTGCCAGCACTACCATCCGCTGACACCTGCCGATACATATTATGCATCCGGAACACTTCAGGGTCATTGTAGCCTGCCTGGTCATTGATCCTCGGACGGACCAGAATTAAAGCCTTGGAATATTTTCTCGCCAAAACCGTCTGCAGCAAACCTTCTCTGAGTTTAATATTATCAAACCACGAAGCGCCCTGGGCATAAAATAATCTGAAATAAATGTTACCGTAAATATCATCTCCGGTGGTAAAGGTGCAAAAAACGAATGTCCAGTCAGTATCTCCATTTAACGTTGCTCCACATTCACCTGATTTAGGCGTACTATCATCAAAATCGTAAGGATAAAAATTGGCTCCTGAAAACCAGTAGGTCCCTTTTACATCTTTAGTCTTTATATAACCTGACAGCGAATACGTTGTGTGTGGTTTAAGCGTGACAGGCAGCCTGTTGCTGTTGTTTACAACATCGGCAGATTCGATCTTCACACATTGCCCGTTCAACTGACAGTCAGAGGCAGGCGCTATCTCAACCGGTTCTGCCGGGACCCAGTAAGCGGGGTCATTATTGCTGTCTTGAATCTCGAAATCCCCGTTCTTGTCTTTTAAAACATTTATCTCCTGTTCATTTGCCTCTGAAAAAATATAGTAGTCCCCTTCAGGATAGCCGACATCCACTTCAACTGCACTGATAAATAATTCACCATTGAAATCAATATAGGGATGCATTCCGTATGCAAAGTAGCTTCTGTCTCCTGCCGCAAGATAATAACCAGCCAAAGCGTAGATTTGATCCCTTTCGCGGGAAACAGGAACTTGAATTCCAAGTGGAGCGAAGTTTTTGTGATAAACCGGATTAAACTGGAAAAGATTAATTGATCCGCGGGAAAGATCGCTCCTGACAAAATCAATGCTGTTCTTGAACTCTTTAAAAGGTTTGGAAATATCTATTAATGTTTCCCATTGAGAGCCGTGAAGTACTTGTGGAGAGCTATACCAGCCGTTTCCAATTATTATCTTGCCTGCAGGAATATTCGCAATTACAGATTTTAACAAATTAAAGTCATCTGTAAAATATTTAAAATAGTTGTCGTATTCTACAATTTTTGGGCCGTCAATCCACTCGTTTTTTATACGCCAATAACCTACTGCCGTATCAAAATAAATCCCATCGACCTTTGCATTGTCTGCTTTGTTCAAGACATAGGGGACATAATGCTCCGCCATAAACCTCTGATAGTCCGGATCGCCTACGTTCATGGCATAATTAAAAGGGGCATCAGCAGTTCCGGCTCCCCAGTAATAAGATGGTATCCTTGATGCTGCAGGATTAGTAGTATCCCAGCCGGGAACAGTCCGCGTTTCTGTTGCATTTGTCATGTTTTTCAGCGGAAGATTTATTGTCGCACTATTTTTAAAATGCAGGAACATCTTTTCAGGTATGCCGCTCGTAGTAAGGCCGTTACTTATACTCCACTGCTCAAGCCGGGCGGCTTTTTCAGAGGGAACTTCCATTTCAGTGTTCAAGTCATAAATAAGGGCAATATGTTCATGGTCGGAATCCTTCACTTCTTTAATGAAAGACAGATCATATCTATTTCTCGAAATTTCCTCTTTTATCCCAAAGTTTTTGTAAAGACGTATATGATTTCTATTTTTGGGCAGATTGTCCAGTTGAATCGCTGAAATATTATTAATTGAAAAAAAGGTCACGTCAAGAAAAATGATTATTAGGATCAGAAGTTTGTTCGATACATTTATTATCATAATTTTCCAGTTTGACATTTATACTTCAAAAGCCGGATCAATTTTTTTAATTCATCCATCTTATATCGTTATTCTATTTTCAGCGCTTGCAAAGTGATGTGACGTCCATCACATACGACTTCCCTTAGTCAGAAGACCGTTTTTGCATCAACCTCGCAATATCTTTTTTACTATTGAGCGAATCTCGCCTCCTGTTACTACTAAGGGAAAGGTATATCTATCAGATTAATTTCCTGACAAAATTTCAGAAATATCCCTATTGATAAATTGTTCATAATTGCCGTTAAATTTAGTAGCGGCGATTTGCAGAATGTTTATTCTGTGTTGACTGAAAAATGTATCGGTCAATTTTTTTTTGAATCAGGGGTGATGGGAAAATTGGGTTTCCCGATTACTGAAACAATCTCAACTTGAAAAAATGAAGGGGGAGTTTATGAAGACTGAAGGGATGTTTATTTTGCTGGTCCTTTTAATCAGCGCTTGCGCTTCAACACCTTATACTCATTCGACCAAAGGCGCAAAGGATTTAGAACGTGAAATCTATGAATGTGAAAAAATAGCCATGTTTAAAGCGGAGGAAGCAGGTTCTCCTGATAATCCGTTCATGATTGCCGCTGAGAAGGACCGGTGCCTGCAAGTGAAATTCGGATGGACGCCGGTCAAATAACAGCCTCAGATTTAAACAGATGGAGCTTATGTTTCTTCTTCATCCTCCACCAACTGCCACTCCGCGTAGCCTTCTTTTCTCTGCTGAAGCTGCGTTCCCTTTAACACGACCTTTTTTATTTTCGGATGGGTCTTGACGGTCACATACGCCCTGACGAGATTTGCAATAGCGGCTTCCTGGAATGTCATCTCCGTGCCGTCCTGAAGCAAGATTGTGGTTCGCAGGTGTCTATGCCCTTCAGGGATTTCAGCGATGACAGCTTTTACGTCTTCGTTTTTGATGATCATTGTTGTCCCTTCAATCAATAAAAATTATAACAATAAAAAGGCAGGCACACAGGCCTGCTCCTGCAAGAAGAGGTGAGTTGTCTTTATAAAACCTTCACTGTCTTTTTATTCACGCCTGTATTTCCGGTTTGAGGGTCATACGCGTACACGGTCACTTCGTATGTGCCGCTCCTGGTGACGTTCAATTCACCCTTAAAAAGACTGGGCGTGCCTGCAAAGCCGAGAGGGACGGTGTTGATAATCTCTCCGTTGTATTTAACAATGGCTTTGATCTCGTATTTATTTGAATCCCATAACCCGCCCGGGGTCAAATGGCATCCTCATATCATTACGATATTAGCCTGTACGGGAACGGCTGCTTTATTGCCGCTCAACCGTATTTCCCCTGGAACATCTGCGGTAACAGAGAACCCCGGAACTTCCACGACTATCCCGTCTCCTACCATGTCCTTCCCCGGAATCAGCCACACCTGTGTTGAGCTTTTCACGGTATCAGGCTTCCTTGACACCGGCGCTTCCGCCTCAATCGTGACTAACGCCGGTTCCGTAATGTCAACAGTAGTTTCAAACTTTGCGGTCGCGTCATCGGTCAATCGGGCAAAACGCCGTACGGGTTCATTCATGATCCTGTTTGTGTCGCCTGTTCCTCCGGATGTCAGTCCCTCTGCAAGGACCTTCCCGGTTTCAGCGTCCTTGATCGTAATGAGCGCGCCGCCCATTGAAGTGCCGACGAATTTCGCGTCTTTTGATTTTACCCTGACGATCACTTTTGTCTGCATGGCCTCTACGGTATTTAAAAATAAAATACCTGTGAGAAAAAATCCAGCTATCAGAAATTTTCTCATCCTGTCCTCCTTCCTGTTGTTCGTTATACATAAAAACGGCAGTTGCCACTGATTTTCGCAGATTGGCGCGGAGTTATCAATGACTGCCGCAGCCGGTAGTTCAGTTTAGTAGCGTATTATAATCCACCTGAAAAGAGGACGGACCGAGACTTCATCAGGGGCCAGGGCGCCGTCCTTGTTTTTGTCCATGACCATGAAGGCTTCAATGATATTTGAATACTTATCGGCGTAATTTGAAAACTCCGGGAAACTGATCCTTTTGTCAGCGTTCTTGTCAACGGACCTGAACACCTCCTGCTTGTTTTCGATGCCCTCCATGGTATTCCACTCTTCAGGCGAAATGGCCTCGTCTTTATTGGTATCTGTTTTATTAAAGGTGTCCTTTTTTATGTCCTCATAAAATTCGCCGCGCTCGATTACCCCGTCCTGGTTCTTGTCCATTTCCTTAAACAGGTTATGCAAGGCCCCTGCTGTTTCAATCCAGAAAACAGTCAGCAGACTAATAACGATAACCGTCAAAATACTTGTCCTCATTGTGTCACCTTCTTTCTATTTATTATTTCCTAATTAAATTATAGTGGCTTTGGGAGCGGTTGGCAATGGAATGAATTAATCGGGTAAATGATTTGAAAAAGCAGTTATGTGTTGAAAGAAAAAACAATGATAGCTACAGGTTGCCGCGCAGTCTCTCCGCATGGAGGATCCGTTTCACTCCAAGCCGGTATGCCGCCTCTCTCATCCTGCACTCCCGGTCACGGCAGAGTGAGTGGACATCATTAAAAGCAGAGATCATGGTATTTTTTAATTTTTGCAGGACCTTCTCTTCCTCCCAGTAATCGTTATTTAAATTCTGGCTCCACTCAAAATAGCTCACCACCACGCCGCCTGAATTGGCGAGGACATCAGGTATCAGCATAATGTCCCTCTCTAAAAATATCCTGTCCGCCTCTGTTGTTGTCGGGGCATTGGCAAGTTCAAGGATTATCTTTGCCTTTATGTCCCCCGCGTTACTCCCGTTAAGCTGATCTGATAAAGCCGCGGGGATCAGAATGTCGCAGGCGCAGGCGAGCAACTGGTCATTGGAGATATTCTGTGTGCCCGGGAAACCGGCCACGCTGCCGGTCCTTTCCTTGTGAGCTATCACGCCGGGAATGTCGAGCCCCGTTTGATTTAGTATGGCCCCCTTTGAATCACTCACGGCAATGACCCTGTATCCTTCTTCATGCAGGATGCGCGCCGTGTTTTCGCCCACGTGTCCGAACCCCTGGACAGCTACACAGGCCCCGGATTTTTCAATGCCGCGCTTTTTCATCGCCTCTTCAAGTATGTAAATGCCTCCAAGCGCCGTAGAGTACCGTCTGGTTTTTATACCGCCTAATTCAACCGGCTTGCCTGTTACCACTGCGGGGGAATGTTTTCTCGTTATCCTTTCATATTCGTCAAGTATCCATGCCATTATCTGCTCATCGGTATAAACATCAGGCGCAGGAATGTCCCTGAACGGCCCTATGAAATCCGCAATGGCGCGGATGTATCCGCGTGTCACCAGTTCAAGCTCGCTCCTGCTGAGTTCCTTCGGGTTTACCGCTACACCGCCCTTTGCCCCGCCAAAGGGGATGTTTACCACAGCGCATTTAAGCCCCATGAGAAACGCAAGATCGCTTATGTGCTCCACTGTCAGATCGGGATGAAACCTGATGCCGCCCTTGCCCGGCCCTCTTGCGTCGTTGTACTGCACCCTGTAGCCCAGGAACATCTTTGTCTTCCCCGCTTCGGTTTTCACGGGGAAATGCACGATGAAAGCACGCCTCGGCATTGCAAGTATTTCAAGTTCGTCTTCAGTAAGCGCGAGGTCGGAATAGATTGCATCAAGCTCGCTCATGCACAATCTGCAGAGGTTTTTTTCGTCAGCATGTATTCTCTCGTGGTTCTTGTTCATTGGGAATCCCGCCTCCTGTTATATAATATTTCCGCGAAATAGGGAAGTCTCGCAACCAGCGCGGAGCCGGGCTTGTTGATATTTCCTGGTGAATATTTTAACATGACAAGACTGGTCCCAACGGTCACAAAAAATAAAGGAGATATAAAATGAAGAAAATTTCAATGTTAGTTGTCTTGTCGTTAACTTTAATGCTGATGGTTTCAAACGGCGCATATGCCGGGACGCCGAAGTCAGCTGAATTATCGCCGAAGCACGGGGACATTGTCACGCAGCAAGATGCGTCTACCCTGTCCGGCAAAGTAGTGGAAACAATGAACAGCGGCGGTTACACGTATTGCAATATTGAGAGGAACGGTAAGAAGATATGGGTGGCTGTTCCTGAAACACAGGTGAAGGTGGGGCAGACTTTATCTTTTCAGCCCGGCATGCCCATGGAGAATTTCGAGAGCAAAACTCTGCACCGGACTTTCGATACAATAATTTTTTCGGGCGGGATCATGGAGCAGGGATCGGGTGCAGCAGCCGAGCCTGCCGGTCACAAAAAGGCTGAAGCCCCGGCAGCTAAAGCAATCAAGGTCAAAAAAGCTTCAGGGGCAAACGCATACACTGTAGCCGAACTTTACCAGAAGGGAAGCGAGCTCGACAAAAAAGAGGTTGTTGTCAGGGGACAGGTCGTCAAGGTGTCGGCCGAGATCATGGGGAAGAACTGGATACACATTCAGGACGGGACCGGAGACGCTTCAAAGGGCACTGATGATATTTTAGTTACATCAAAGGACCTTCCGTCAGTGGGGGATACTGTAACGGCAAAAGGCATCTTAGCTAAAGACAAGGACTTTGGAAGCGGGTATAAATACTCCGTGATAGTGGAAGAAGGCGACATCAAAAAATAATATCGGCTATCCAAAGCGGCTAAGTATCTCAGCCTTATGAATTTTGGTCAGGTTAGCAGAAATATTTTTGTCTAACCTGGCTTTTACTTCCGGCTCTAATTTTTTGATAATGTCTTTATTGATCTTTTCGGTGGCTGCCAGATGCCAATTCACACAATCTTCTCTTTTTATTAAAGCGTTGATGTCCGCTGCTATTGTTTTGACCAGTTTTTTTCTGGTTTCCAGCTCCAGATGGTGAGGCTCTCCATATCCCTTTGCAACTTCACCTTCTCCCCCTCCTCCGGTGAATCTTCCCGCGGTATCGCTTAATTTCTCCGACAACTTGCCGTGTCCTTCAATAGAATCATAACCTTCCACCAATTCGATTTTGGGGCTTCCAACGGGCTGCCTGGTGACTCTGTAAGCTTTAAAATGTCCTAAATCAACAGTGATTATTATTGTGCTCATGACCGTTATCCTATTCTTTGAAGAAGCCGAGGGTTTCCATTTCATTCAGCGCCCACTCGTCCTGCACAAGCTCTTCATCGCCTATGCGTCTGACGCTGCGGGCATATTCCTTCAGGAAACAGTAGGCCATCCTCTTCTTCAGGGAATTCAATTTTATATCAATATTGGTGGCGGTATCCTTAAGCGCCCACCTTATGCTTAGATTTTTTATGACATCATCGAGCATCCCGCTGCTTATGTCCGATTGTATCACCATGGTTAGTTTGTTCCCCGTTTCAGCAACAAGCTTCATCACCTGGTGCGGCTCGCTTAATTCGGCCTTGTTCTCTTTGGCCCATGCCTTAATATCAGAAACGTACTGCACGTTATGTATAAAATATTCCTTCCCGATGTCTTTCAATATCTCTTCGTAATCCTGCAGAAAAATCACGGACTGCCTCCCATATATCAATTGTAAACATGCACTGAATGCTGTTTTGTTCGTTACGGCATCAAGAGACGTCAGAAGGGATTTGACCTTCCCTGAAATCATCAAGGCCGTATGTTCACAATAAAGATTAGCATGTCCAGCGGCAAAGTCAAGGTCATCATGCCGGGACGTTTCACACTCAAGTTTCCCTTATAACTTCCCGATAAAATCAATACATAGACTGAAGCTGATAGGCAACGCGAAATGATGGGGGGTAATAAGCCATGATTAAAAGGATTAAAGTTGGTCAGTTAAAACCGGGAATTTTTATCCACGATTTAAATTGCGACTGGCTGCAGCACCCTTTCCTGACTAACAAGATCAAAGTCAAAGACGACGCAATCATTGAAAAGATCATCAAATACGGAATCCACGAAGTCTACATTGACACCGACAAAGGACTGGATGTTGCAGAGGCCCGGACCAAAAATGAGGTAGACCTGGAAATTCAGGCAGGGCTTGATACACTTGCCGGCGCAAAGCCGGAGGTCAGCCCACGTATCCCGCTGAAAGAAGAGATTGTCAGGGCGAAGGAAATAATAAAAGAGGCGACAATAACAATTCATAACCTCATGGAAGAGACAAGGCTCGGCAAACAGATCGAGGTCAAACAGGTCGAACACATTGTCGAAAAAATGGCCGATTCAATATTCAATAATAAAGATGCGCTTATCAGCCTCGGCAGGATAAAACAGAAAGATGAATACACTTACATGCATTCACTGGCTGTATGCGCATTGTTGATCTCATTTGCAGAGCACCTCAATCTTGATTACGAGACAATAAAGGCTGTCGGCGTCGGTGGGCTATTGCACGACATCGGTAAAGTGAAGGTGCCAGAAGAGATCCTTAACAAGAAAGGGGCTTTATCGGAAGAGGAATTTTATAAGATGAAAGCACACGTATTCCACGGTTGCGCGATCCTTGAACAAAACGCCGGTATCTGTGAAACCTCTATATGTGTGGCTGCCCATCACCATGAGCGGTTAGACGGCACAGGTTATCCCGGGAATCTGAAAGGGGACGAGATCAGCCGGTTCGGGCAGATGGCTGCAATTGCGGATGTATATGATGCACTGACATCCGACAGATGTTATAAAACTAAAATGCCGCCTACCGAGGCCTTAAGAAGGGTGTTTGAGTGGAGTGATATTTATTTTAATAAAGGGCTTGTAGAGCAATTTATCTGTTGTGTTGGTATCTATCCGGTCGGCACGCTGGTGCGGCTTGAAAGCGGCCTGCTTGGCGTAGTGATCGAGCATGGTGAAAAAGGATTGCTGCATCCGGTGGTCCGCGCTGTTTACGATGCAAAAAAAGAACGATTCATTACGACTTATGACATTGACCTTTCGAAACCGTCTTCAGATAATATCTTGAGGTATGAATCGCCGGAGAGATGGAATATAACGACCGAAAGCTATTTATATTAATTTTTCCCAAACGCATAAATTCATCTGTCCTTCCCCAAAATTCTTTTTTTGAGATTGTGATTCCCCTCACCTGTATAAAAGACCATACTACAGTAAAATACAATAAGATCTAAACAGCAGTTGGTCGCGCCATCGACATTGGGAATGATAGCGACCATGAAGGGAAGAGAATATGTTAGGTGAATTAAAAAATGCTTACAGCAAGCTTGCCGCCTTTCTCAGAGAAAAGAGGCTGAAAAGACAAAAAGCCCTTTTTCAGATGAGATTGATGTCGGGCTGTGTAAGAAGAGTAAAGTAAGAAAACCGGAAGCGCCGGGGAAAGGGCCTTCGCTCCAAGTCCCGTTATAGCTCTTCCACTTTGTTTGCTCTGTGAAATATGTTCTGGGCTGAAGATATTCCTTTATTAAAGATAATTGGAATCGCGTCAACAGCCTTTTCAACTGCCTCTTTTATTATTGCTTTTTCCTGTCTGGTAAAATTTCGCAGTACATATTCTTCAACTGGGACCCTGTCAGGGCGGCCTATGCCGATTTTCAATCTTACAAAGTCCTTTGTTCCTAATATTTCTATTATTGATTCAACGCCCCTATGCCCGCCTGATGAGCCTGATTTTTTTATCCTGATAACGCCTGTTGCAGTATCAATATCATCCTGAACGACAAGGATGTTATCAATGTCTTCGTATTTTTTTATCGCTTCCCTTACCGCTAAACCGCTTCTGTTCATAAAAGTAAGAGGCTTTATGAGGAGCGCGTCCTGGCCCTCAATAAAGCCTCTTCCTGATATATAATTCTTTGTCCTGTTTTTTAAAGGGATGGAAAATCTCGCGGACAAGACATCCATAACCATGAACCCGATATTATGCCTTGTATCGGCATAATCATCTCCAGGGTTACCCAGTCCTGCTACGAGCCACATTTGGACTTTATTTTCCTTTCTGTTCTTTCTGCTCTCCTTCTTCCTCTGCCTTGCCTTTGGCCTTTATCACCTCAGGTTCGGCAACCGCCGCAGCCTCAACAGGCGCCGCAACTACCTCTTCCTTGGGAGCGGTGACTGAAAGTATGACCTCGGAGGGGTCTGTAACAATCTTTAGCCCTTCCTGGGGAGGGATGTCGCTCACGTGAAGGGAATGCCCGATCTCGACAGGGCTGGCGTCGATCTCGATCTTGTCGGGTATCTGTGTAGGGAAGCATTCGACCTCGATTTCTCTTACCCGGTGCTGCATAATTCCGCCCATCTTAATACCGGCCGGTTCTTTAATTATGACGACGGGAATAGTGACCTTGATTTTCTTCTGCAGCGATACTTCAATGAAGTCCACATGCAGCAGTTCCTCGGAGACCGGCTCCCTCTGATAATCTTTCACGAGCACAGGATGCTCGGATGTTTTAGAATCACCCTCATTAAGGACAAGGGTTATCAGAGCGTGTTCTCCGCCGCCGGAGTATATGAGTTTCTGTATTTCCTTTCTGTTCAATTTAATCGGGACGGCTTCTCCCACTCCATACATCACGGCAGGCAGTAAATCCTGCCTCCTTAAACTCCTTGCGGTCCCCTTTCCGGTCTCTGACCTTCTATCTGCCTTGATTAAAATCTTTTCCATTTTTTTATTACCTCCATAAAGCTATTTGTGTTCTGATTTATGAAACCCTCTCTCCTGAGGCGAGTCCGCCGGAGCGGAGAAACAAGTCCAGGGTGACAATTATCTGTTTTATAAAAAAAGCGAACTGATCGACGTTTCCTCGTGAATCCTTTTAATTGCCTCACCAAGCAGCGGCGCTACCGAAAGCGTGGTGAGTTTTTTACATTTCTCTTTTTTATCACATGCCGGAATGGTGTTCGTTATAATTACTTCTTCAAGGACTGATTCATTAATTCTCTCCAGCGCGGGACCTGAAAGCACAGCATGTGCGCAAGCGGCAACAACGCGTTTTGCGCCGTTTGCTTTAATTGCAGCAGCAGCCTGTGTAATAGTCCCGGCAGTGTCTATCATGTCATCAAACAGGATGGCGCTTTTGTCCTTTACATCGCCGATAACATGCATCACCTGAGACACATTTGCCTTTTCGCGGCGTTTATCTATAATGGCGAGTGTGGCATCCAGCCTCTTTGCAAACGCCCTGGCCCTCTCAACGCCGCCTGCGTCAGGAGAAACAACAACGATATTATTTAAATATTCCTTTTTCACGTAATCAGCAAGGACAGGCGCCGAATAGAGATGGTCCACGGGTATATCAAAGAAACCCTGGATTTGTCCTGCGTGCAAATCAATGGTAAGCACCCTGTTTACTCCTGTTGCGTTTAATAAATCCGCAACCACCCTTGCTGAGATGGGGACCCTCGGCTGCGCCTTTCTGTCCTGCCTGGAATATCCGTAATACGGAATGACCGCGGTGATCCTCGCTGCCGAAGCGCGTCTTAAGGCGTCTATCATCAGAAGCAATTCCATTATACTGCTGTTAACAGGCATACACGTCGATTGAACTACAAATACGTCAGAGCCTCTTACGTTTTCATTTATCTGCACCATTATCTCGCCGTCGCTGAACGTAGAGACCGTAGCATCGCCGACCGAAATTTTCAAGACATCAGCAATCTCTTTTGCCAATGCCCTGTTGGAATTGCCTGTAAATAATTGAATACCTGAAGGCATCTTACCTCCTTTAATAGTTAAGAGTTGAAAATTAAAAGTGAATAGTTAAAAGTTATTATCACAACTTTTAACTCTAAACTCTTCACTTTTAACTCTCAATTTTGCATAGCAAAATTGAATTGGCTGGGGCGGGAGGATTCGAACCTCCGGATGGGAGATCCAAAATCTCCTGACTTGCCGCTTGTCGACGCCCCAATTACAGAGTTTGGGGTCAAGAGTCTGGAGTTAAGTAATCGGTATTTTTTTAACTCTATACTCATGACTCTTAACTCTAATCCGTTATCGTCTGTACTACCGCGGTCCAGCAATCCTGAAAAGTGCCGGAGGCCTTTTCTGCCGCCTGTGCCGAGCCAAATACCCCGAAGACCGTCGAACCGCTGCCGCTCATCATGGAAAACACCGACTCCTGTTCTTTTAGCCTTTCCTTTATTTCGCTAATTACAGGATAGCCCTTGATGACTACGGATTCAAGATCATTTGAGACAGTACCCGCTACTTTTTCAAGTTCGGCTCTCTCTATTTGCCGGATCAAAAACTCAATATTATCATCTTTATCTGCTTTTTTTGTCAACTCTGAAGGGAGTTGGGACTTTGGACCTGAGATTCGGGATTTAAACTCTCTGTATGCCCATGCGGTAGAAATATGGACAGGTGGTTTAACAAGCAGGATATCCGCGGATTGTTCAGCCTTACAGGGAGTCAGCTTCTCACCTCTGCCATGTGCAACACAAAGCGGATCATGAAGAAAAAAAGGCACATCAGAGCCAAGCTTTTCCGCCGTTCTACATAGCTCTTCCTTAGAAAGGCCAAGCGACCATAATTTATTCAGTCCCGCGAGAGCGGCGGCGGCATCGCTGCTTCCTCCCCCAAGTCCTGCGCCGGCCGGTATATTCTTGTCTAATTGTATTAGTGCCCCTTCAGTAACGCCATATGTATTTTTCAAAAGCATCGCTGCCTTGTAAACGAGATTTTCCTCAAGAGGGATTTGTGCGTCTGTTTTTACCCTTACCTCTTTTGAAGGGGCAAATGTCAGCACATCATAAAGGGTCACCTTCTGCATCAGGCTCTGAATTTCGTGAAAGCCGTCATCACGCAAGCCGAGTACATTCAAAAACCAGTTTATCTTTGCAGGGGCCTTTATGGTGAGGGATGGCGGATGGGGGACGAGGGGCGCGCGCTTGGCCATTTCATTTCAATTCCTGGATCTTCTTTTCGACTCTCTCCTTGAGCCCTTCTTCTTTTTGCTGGAACTCAAGAGATCTTTTCCAAGCGTCAAGCGCCTCATTCTTGTCGCCTAATTTCAAATAGACGTCGCCGAGATGCTCAAGGATCACGGGGTCGTTCTTTTCGGTATCCAACGCCTTTTTTATTTCACTCAGCGCTTCATTATACATGCCTTTTTTAAAGTATATCCAACCGAGGCTGTCGCGCACGTAACCGCTTTCAGGGGACAGCTCTGTAGCTTTTTTAACTATGGCCAGCGCCTCGTCAAGATTTATCCCCCTTTCGGCATAAGAATACCCGAGGTAATTAAGGGCCTCAACATGCTCGGGATTGATCTCGATGGTTTTCTTTAAATAGAAAAACATCTCCGAGATCCTCTGCGTCTTTTCGTAAACTACCGCAAGATTAAAATATGCCTCATCATTTTTTGGATCGATATCCGCGGCCTTTTTGAATTTTTCCTCGGCAAGCGGATAATCCTTCTTTTGTAAATATAAGCGCCCGAAATAAATAAAGACATCCGGGTTGTCGGGCAATGACTTTTCAAGCTTCTCAAATTGCTCAACAGCCTCCGCATATTTCTGCTCAATGCCCAAGACTTTGGCAAGCATAAATACCGCGTTCAAATTATCAGGCTGGCTTGAGATAATAACACGCAGCTCTTTTTCAGCGTCTTCAAATTTTCTGTCTTCAAAATATATCTTGGCCAGCATCCCGTGAATTTCCATGTTGTCAGGCTCTATCTTGACTATTTCTTTAAGCTGCTCAACGGCATTATTGACCCGGTCCTTCTTGACATACAGCATTGAGAGCCTTTTCTTTACTTCAGTATTTCGCGGATTCAACCTTACGGCCTCTTCATACTGCGCAATGGCCTTATCCGTATCTTCAAGCGAATCGTAGGCGACTCCCAGCATGCTGTATGCGTCCCACAGGGCCGGATTAAGTTCAATGGTCTTTTGCAGCTCCGAGATTGCCAGGTCATACTGCTTTGTGCCTATGTATAGCTTACCGAGGTAGTACCTTGCCATTACGTTCTCGGCGTCCAGTTTAATTACATCTTTCAATATGCTGATTGCCTTATCAAGCTGGTTGTCAACTGTATAGAGATATGCGAGATGTATGTAATTCTGCGTTTTCTGCGGGTCGAGCTTTATTAATCTTTCGTAAATACCGGCGGCCTTCTGTAACTCCTTTTGACCTGTATAAAGCTGAGCAAGAATAGACAACGCCGGTTCATAATCCGGAGATTTACGGACGACATCTTCCATCATCCGGATCGCCTCTACGGATTTGTTAAGCCTCGCATATACCTGGCCCATCTCCGTTTTTAAATAAGGCGAATCCGGGTCTTCTTTGATGGCAAGCTCCAGGTATTTTTGCGCCCCTTCCCAGTCCTGCGCCATTTCAGCCTCAACAGCCAGGAGGTAGTTATAATTAGACTCTTTTGAATATTCGGGCCTTACAGATTCCCTTGAAAGCGCGCATGCCCCCAACAGAAACGGCATGAACAACAAGATGTAAATTTTTAATTTGCTCATAGTAAACTCTTTACCTCTAAGACATGAAAATTACAAGATGGGAAAATGCAGAACTTAAACCTGCCTGAAATCATGCTTTATAATTTTCCGCCATTAAATAGTCTACGGCTATTATGTCATAACGGAAAGCTATTGACAATCTTAAGCGCGAAACAAAGCAATTCAGATAGTTGCCAAACGAAAAGCATAAATGCTAAATTTATTCCTGGCAAGCTGAGACGGACAATGAAAGACATCTTTAAGAAATTCAAAAGCACAGGCATCCTCGTCGTCGGCGACCTCATGGTGGACCAGTATATCTGGGGGAAAGTAAAAAGAATATCCCCTGAGGCGCCTGTCCCGGTCGTGGAAGTGACCAATGAAAACCTGCTTCTTGGCGGGGCCGCCAACGTTGCCAATAATATCCTGTCGCTTGGCGGCAGGGTTTATGTCGCCGGTGCGGTCGGCAGCGACGATATCGGTAAGATCCTGATCAATAAATTCAAGGAGAGCGGCATTAACACGGACGGGATAGTTATAGATAAGGACAGGCCTACAACTGTGAAAACGAGGGTCGTTGCCCACAGCCAGCAGGTCGTGCGTTTCGACAAAGAAGTAAAATCCGATATCAGCCACTCAACTTTTTCCCTGGTCCTTGAATATATAAAAGACTGCCTGCCTGAGATAAAAGGGATAATTATCTCTGATTACTGCAAGGGGCTTATTACAAAAGCCCTCATCGGGAGAATCCTCAATCTCGCGGGTTCAAAGATATTTGTTACCGTCGATCCTAAAATAGGCCACTTCGATTATTACACCGGTGTAAGCCTCATCACTCCGAACATCAATGAGGCATCTTTTGGCTCGGGCATTGACATAGTTGACCAAAAAACTTTAATAAGCGCAGGGAAGGTCCTTCTTAAAAAACTTCGGTGCAAGGCCGTGATAATTACAAGGGGTGATGAAGGCATGACCCTTTTTGAGAAAAGCGGCAAGGTCACCAATATCCCGACCTGCGCAAGGGAAGTATACGACGTAAGCGGCGCGGGAGATACCGTAATCGCAACCCTGACTCTCTGTCATTCGGCAGGCGCATCATTGAAAGACGCTACAATAATCGCTAATCACGCTGCGGGAATTGTAGTCGCCAAGATGGGGACTGCTGTGGCCACTCAGGAAGAGATTCTGGAAAGCATGAAAATTTGCAAGCCGTTGTAAATGAAAATTGTGACACGGATTTGAGCAGGAAATACGCAAAAAAAATATCGGGGAATAAAGAGGTGAAATAAAAATGAGATTATCTGAAAGAGCAAAGGCGATCAAACCGTCACCCACGCTCGCTATGGATGCTAAGGCCAAGGCGTTGAAGGCGGCGGGTGAAGACATTGTCAATTTCGGCGTTGGCGAGCCTGATTTCGACACGCCTGACAACATCAAAGAAGCCGCTATTAAAGCGATCAAGAGCGGATTTACAAAATACACGCCCGTAGGCGGCATTGATGAATTAAAGACCGCCATTGTCGAGAAGTTCAAAAAAGACAATAACCTCCATTATGAAAAGGACGAGATTATCGCTTCCTGCGGCGCAAAGCACAGCCTTTACAATATCGCGGAAGCGCTCTTCGGCGCGGGTGATGAGGTCATTATCCCTTCACCGTACTGGGTCACATACCCCGACCAGATCATATTAAATGACGCAGTCCCTGTTATTGCCGCCACCGATGAAAAGGATTCATTCAAGTTGAGGCCGGAACTGCTAAAGGAAAAACTGTCAGGTAAAACAAAGGCGCTGATACTAAACAGCCCTTCAAATCCCACCGGACTTGCATATGACAGAAAGAGTCTTGAGATGATAGCGGAGATGGCAGTCAAGCACGACTTCTACATCATCTCCGATGAGATCTATGAAAAACTGACATACGACGGTTTCAGTCATATCAGCATCGCTTCTCTCGGCGAAGAAGTAAAGCAGAGGACGATCGTCGTAAACGGGCTTTCCAAATCTCACGCGATGACAGGCTGGCGGCTTGGATTCGCCGCGGGACCTAAAGATGTCATCAAGGCCATGACCAATATCCAGAGCCAGTCCACCTCAAACCCAACATCAATAACACAGAAGGCTGCGGTTGAAGCGCTGACAGGCCCGCAGGATTTTATCCCGAAGATGGTCTCCGAGTTTGACAGGAGGCGGAAATACATGGTCGAACGGCTCAATAAAATAAAAGGCGTCTCCTGCATAACTCCGGTCGGCGCATTTTACGCGTTCCCGAATGTATCATCCTGTTACGGCAAGAAGTTTAACGGCAAGCCCGTAAACTCATCCCTGGACCTCTCGGCATACCTGCTTGAACAGGCAAAGGCCGCCCTGGTGCCGGGTATGGCATTTGGCGATGACAGATATATCAGGCTTTCTTACGCAACCTCCATGGAGAATATTAAAAAAGGCCTCGACAGAATCGAAGAGGCGCTGTCACGGCTTATATAACACGGCCCCTTCTTGCTTGCGTCTTCTATCAGCCACAGTTCCACATTTAACTCTGCATTTTCAGTACCTGTTATCTGATAGCTGCCAGCTTTCTTTTTTTAAAGATTGCCTGGGTATCAGATTGTTAAGAACCAACGACTGTAAAACAGCCTTTTCAAAAAACTAAAGTTTCCTCAACAAATTTCCGCTAACATACTATATCAATCGGGGAAAACCTGATGAGAAGATCGGGTGACCCAATAAAAGGAGGGTTGAAGGAACGATGGGAAACTTCAAAAAATACTTTATCGTAGTAGTAGTTTCTTTTATTTTGACGAGTGGCATTAGTTCGTTCGCATCTGAAATCAAGGTTGGGGCAGGTACAACTGCTTCATCCTCGGTATTGACGCCTGTTAAAGAGCACTTTGAGAAAGCCGCAGGAGTAAATCTGACAATATTAAATTACGGAAGCAAGGCTGCCATGAAAGAACTGGATGCCGGAAATGTTGATGCTGCTATGGGGGCCCATACATCGGGCGAACTCATTGATATGTTGAAAAAGGATGGCTATGAGGTCAAAGATCCAACGGCCTTTCAGGAGACAATAATTGAAGAGCCAAAGAGTTATATAATTGTTGTTCACAACGATAATCCTGTCTCAAAACTCACCAGTGAGCAGGCTAAAGGATTGTTTACCGGCAAGATCGAAAACTGGAAAGATGTGGGGGGGAAAGATGCACCTGTAATAGTTATATGGGGCAAGCTCCTTGAGGCAAGCAATAAACACTTTATTGATACGATACTCGATAAGGAGTCGGTGACAAAAGATATTCTTGAGGTAACTACTATGGCCGACGTAAAGGAAAGCCTCGCATCTCTTCCTGATGCAATAGGTTATCTCCCTGCTGGTATGATAGACGCCTCTGTCAAATCCCCTGAGGCCCCGGTTTCAAAGACAAAACCAATAAACATATTTACAAAAGGGAAACCCTCTGCGGATGTACAGAAGCTCAGCGACTACATAAAGGGAGAGGGCCAGAAATATATTAAAAAATAAAAAACCACCGTTAGGTGAGTTTAATTCCGAAGAAGGAGGATATAACTGTGAAAACATTAAAATGCGTACCATTAATGGTATTAGCTGTGCTCGTCCTAACCGGCGTATGCTTTGCGGACTGGCCCGATTCTGTCACGCAGAAGATCGATGTCATAAAAGGGATCGAGCAGGAGAAAAAGGAGATGCCGGCGTCTCTGGAGGGGGTAACTATTCTAAACGGCGATGAAGTGTACAAGCTCTGGAAATCAAAAAAGGCAGTTGTTCTTGATACCCGCAACAAGGTCCAGTATGACACTGAGAAGATCGAAGGCGCCATGCATCTGTCAGCGGACGAACTGCTGAAAAACCCCGCACTGGCTGATGGTTTTGACAAGGAAAAAGAATATGTCCTGTATTGCAACGGCATTAAATGCCCCCGTTCCCCGTGGGCGGCGATCATGCTACAGCATCTGGGCTTCAAGAAGCTTGACTGGTACAGGGACGGCATGCCGGACTGGAAAAGCAAAGGTTATCCGACCGAGTAAAATGGGGCTATAGAATTCATGGGAAAAGGGGCCGGTTTTCCCGGACCCCTTTATCCTCTTGATTCCAGGTAAATGAATATGACGATCAAAACCAAGTTGACACTGAATGTTGTTATCGTGCTCGTAATTGTGGCCGCTGTTTCTGCTACGAGCATTATCGGTATGGGTTTTGTTAAGAACAAGCTCTCCTACCTTACGGAACGCAGTACGCCTTATCAGATAAGGACTGTTGAATTTCAAAAAACAGTTCAGGAAGTTACTGCCAACCTGATCAGAGTAAGTGTCTCAAAAAATACGGAGGAATATAACGCGTATCGCAAAGAAGCTGAGACTTCTTTGTCAGGCGTTAAAAATACACAGGACTCTCTTGCGGCTTTAACAGGCAACGCTACAATGGAGACGTATGAGAAACTGCATGAAACAGCTTCTGAACTTCTTGACACAACAGAGGCGAGGCTGCGGGCCGAAACGGATGCTGAAAACGCAAATAAAGCTATTACTGAAAAATTAAGGGAATCATCAATTAAATTAAGTGAAATGGACAAGAAGGTAAGAAGCCTTCAGCTTAACCGCTCGGCAAACTTCATAATGTCACTGGATGAGACAAAAACAATTACAACTGACGTCAAGTCTATTCAATTATTACTTTCTTCGCTGAAGGACATACAGGTCGCACTTTCGGAAATAGAGGCTGCTAAAGATAAAAGGACAGTGCTTATTACCGGCAGCAAGATTAATGTGGCAACAAATAAAATATTTCAGAACGAACATCTGAAAAGCTCAAAAAATATCTCAGCAGATATAAAAGTCATAACAGAAAAGGTAGAAGAGCTGATAAAACTCAAGACTTCTCTTCTCGGAGAAACAGGTGAGGATACAAAAGCAAATTATGAGAAAGTCAAAAAGGAGATAGGAGAGAGGCTTTCGGTGGTCATACTGGTAATTGAGCAGGAAGTTACCACGGGCAGCGAAAAGTATAAGGCAGAGACTGAAAAACAACAGGGGAACCTTTTTCAGGTAAATGTCGCCAATAATATCCTGGCATCCAATGCGGAGCTTCTCTCAATCGGGATGTCACTGGAAGGGTTAACAACAAAACTATTTATTGCAGCATCAATTAATGATATTGAACATATAGCAGATGAGATTAACAAGGCCTTTGATCTAATGGATTCAGTAGCTAAAAATCTGGAGCGGGGCTTAAAAAAGATAGACGCAATCAATGAGATGAAAATCCTCCAGGAAGCCAAAACGGCGGTGAATGTTACGAAGGGGCTGCTCCTCTCGCAGGACGGTGTGATTGCAAAACTCAAGCATAAAATGAACATGCAGGAGAAGGCGTTGCAGACCACCGAGAAATTAAAAAATATAGTCGTAAAACAGGCGGAGAAAGGCAGAGAGACGGTTACATTAGCGCAGGGCGAGCAGGAAAAAGCCATCGGCATGGTCAATAAAATGGTTGGATACAGCACAGCGCTGATGGGGTTTATCAGCGTGGCTGCTTTGGTGTTCGGCATTGGCTTCGGCATCTGGGTTTACCGTTCGATCGCAAAGCCGTTGATCCATCTGATACAGGCTTCAGATGAAGTATCACGGGGCAATTTAAAGGATGAATTGTGCGTTAATTCAGGAGATGAAATCGGCACGGTACAGTCATCAATGGCAAAGATGGTAAATAATCTCAGAGGAATAGTAGGGAAAATGAGGACCGCGACAGACGGTCTTGCGAGCAGTTCAGAAGAGCTGTCGGCTACAGCAACTTTACTTGAAGGAAGCTCAAAAGAACAGTCCTCGCAGGTAGAACAATCCGCTACAGCTTTGACCCAGATGTCACAGAGCATACTGGATGTAGCGAAAAACGCCGCGGCGACTTCAGCGACAGCGCAGAAGATGAAGGACACGGCAATTCATGGAAAAAGAGAAATGGATGTGACCATGACGGATTTAACAAGATTTATTGAAACAATTAAGGGGTCCGCTGTTAAAGTGGAATCGCTCGGGCATAAATCTGAAGAGATAAATAATATCGTTACACTGATCAAAGAGATAGCCAGCCAGACTAATCTCCTGGCGCTCAATGCCGCCATAGAGGCGGCCCGCGCCGGTGAACAGGGCAGGGGATTTGCCGTTGTGGCGGACAATGTCAAGCAGCTTGCTGAAAGAACAACCCTGGCCGCTGATGATATTACAAAGACAATAAATAACATGGAAACGGAAATCAACGGCTCTGTAACTGCCATGAAACAGGAACGGGCCCATGCCGAGAATGTGGTCCACAGCGTAAGAAACACGCTTCAATCAATAAACGAAATAGTGGTCCATGTGGAGAATGTGGCCGACATGGTGCAGAAGATAGCCGCATCGACAGAAGAACAAACTTCAACTTCCGACATGGTGTCAAATAATATGGGGAGCATCTCCGGTATAACAAGGCATTTAAGCAGCTCCGTCTCTGAAATAAAGCGCTCATCTGATGACCTTGCAAGACTTGCAACAGAACTCAATTCAATGGCCGGATGGTTTCAGGTGTGAGCTTAAACGCCCCTTTTTGATTAGGACCCGTTTCCCTTTTCATGCGTTATTATCAGGTCCCATCTTGGGTCAATATCCTGATCGGGCTTGATATTTTGAAGCCCGGTTCTTTAATAGAAAAATTTCCCGCCATAAGGTATCATATTAAAAAATAAACTTCTCACGCAACGAGGTATCAGAAGTGGTAAAACAAATGAAGATTGAAGGACTATTATTTGACCCAAGAAGCAATATGTATATCCTGCTTCTGAAAGAAATAGACGGCCATAATACATTGCCCATCTGGATAGGCAAGCCCGAAGCGGACTCAATTGCCCTCGCATTGGGGAAGATAGTTACGCCCCGTCCACTCACTCATGACCTTGTGAAAAACGTGATCCACGGCACGAAAATGAAGGTCACAAAGATCGTGATTACCGAGATAGTCGACAACACATACTATGCAGGGATTTACATCGACAAGGGCGACGGCAAGGAGATCCCCATTGACTCAAGGCCCAGCGATGCCATCGCGGTGGCGATAAGAATAAACGCCCCGATATTCGTAGACGAGCAGGTCATAGAACACAGGAACAATGACGAGCTTGAAGACTGGCTGGAAAAATTAAAGCCGGAAGACTTCGGGAATATCATGTGAAGTGCTGACGAGAACAGAAGGCATAGTCCTTAAGACGCAAAAATACGGTGAAGCCGACCTCATAGTGACCTTCCTGACCTCTGAAAAGGGGATAATCAAGGCCTTCGCAAAAAGTCCGCGAAAAACCAAAAGCAGGTTCGGAAGCAGCCTCGAACCTCTAACGCACGCAAAGATCTCCCTGTGGGGCAAGGAGCAGACGTCACTGCCGAAGATCACACAGGCCGACATCATCAATTCCTTCCATCAGATAAGGGACAATTTTCAGGACTTCATCAACATATCAAAGCTGGTCGAGATACTGATCAACCTCCTGCCTGAGGGAATTCCCAATAAAAAGCTCTTCACCTTTTTTCTAAATATCCTCCATGCCGTAAAGTCATCAGAGCAGGAGCCAAAAGACGCCCTGCATCTCATCACCCGGATCAGATTGCTCGCGACGATTGGCTATGCTCCGAGGTTGAAAGGATGCGGCAGGTGCGGGGAGAAGAGCCTGAACTTTTATCCCGACTCAGGCACCACGCTCTGCAGAAAATGCGCCGTGACCCCGATTGGAAAGGGGAAGCCCTTCATGCAGATCAATGACAACACCATACACTTTTACTCGCACAGCATTGAGTGGCCGATCCACATCTCAAACCGCCTCAAACCGCAGCAAAAAATACTCACCGAGCTTTCCACCCTGCTCGATAAACATCTCACCCACCTGCTTAGCAAGAAACTCCTCGCGTCAGAATTTCTCGCGGAGGCGAGCCGGTAGTCACTCTAACCCGCAACCGTTAAAAAGTAGACAGTAGATAGTAGTCGGGGGAAAACAATTACGGCGTAGTCATTAGGCAACAGCAAGTAGTCGGGGAATTTCTAACTACTAACTACCAACTACTTACTGCTGTTTTGTTTGTCGATTATAGAAATTCTGTAGCAGTCTTCCATTTAAGCTAACCAGGGAAACCTTCATTGACTGTTCCCGCAGTTATTCTTTATACTTTTTCATATGCTGAAAATAGCTGTGATCGACGGACAGGGAGGCGGCATCGGCAGTCTCGTTGTAAAGAAGCTCAGAGAGGAATTCGGGGACTCAATTGAAATAACCGCCCTTGGGACTAATGCCGTAGCGTCGACAACAATGCTGAAGGCAGGCGCTGACAAAGGCGCCAGCGGAGAGAACGCAATCGTGTGGAACGCAAACAGGGTGGATATTATCACCGGCCCCGTCAGCATCATGCTTGCAAACGCAATGCTTGGTGAATTGACGCCCAAAATGGCTGAGGCATTGTCATCAAGCCCTGCAAAAAAACTGCTGCTCCCTCTCAACCAGGAGCAGGTGGATATAATCGGGACCGTAAAAGAGCCCCTGCCCCATCTGGCGGACGCTCTTATTCAAAAGATAAAGGAGATTACAAAAAATGTGTGAGGCAAACGCATATATTGAAAAAGACGGCAAGGAAGAACTCTATCTGGAAAACGTCGATGTCCTGAAACCCGAAGGAGGGAAAATTTATCTGAAAAACCTTTTCGGCGAGCAGAAGTTCTTTGAAGGCACGATAAAAGAGATCTCTCTCATAAAGCACAAGATCATCCTGAAGAAGGAATAATAAATTTTCATCCACAGATTCCGCAGATGTCATAGATTATTTTTCAGAAAATCTGCGTTCGTCTGTGTAATCTGCGGATTAATCTTTTTTTCTTAACATGCAATTCATCCGTATCATCACACAGGACCCGCATCCCGCAGCCTTCAACATGGCCCTTGATGAAGCCGTGTCAGAGGCCGTCAGGCAGAAGCTCTCTCCTGCCACGCTGCGGTTATATCAATGGGACACGCCGTCAGTTACCGTCGGATACTTCCAGAAGATCACAGACATCAACGTGACCTATTGCAGTGAAAAAGGTTATCCCGTAGTAAGAAGGATCACCGGCGGCAGGGCCATCCTCCATGACTCGGAACTCACATACAGTTTTTCCTCGGCAAAGGATTTTTCGCTGTTCAGCGGCAGCCTGCTTGAAAACTACACAACGATCAGCAAGGCGCTTGTCCTTGGACTTAAACTTACAGGAGTCGACGCGCAGATATCTTTCGTGAGAAAAAGAAGCGTGGGGCACAGGGACCCCGCGTGTTTCAGGTCCGTGTCATATGGAGAGGTAACAGTGGATGGAAAGAAAATAATCGGCAGCGCGCAGAAACGCTATCACGACGGTTTCCTTCAGCAGGGCTCCATCATGCTGAGTTTCGATGCGAGGGAATTGCGCAATGTGCTGAACGGCAATGAAAAGAATTTCAAAGAGATCGGTTCGATCAACGATCGCGCCGGGAATATATCTTTCGGTGATCTCAAGGCCTCACTAAAAGAGGCCTTTGAAAAAGGACTGGATGTTAAACTCATCTCCGACGCCCCCACTAAATTTGAACTCAGCCTCGCAAAAGAACTTGAAGCAAACAAATATTCAACCGGGGAATGGAATTTTTCACGGTAAAAGCATAGGGCAAAGAGCAGAGAGCATGGGGTTAAAGACGATGCATTGTGAAACCTTTAACTTTCAACTTCTTTCCCGTCACTCGTTACTCGTCACTTATCACTATCTTGGTTATATCTCATACGTGGCGGTATAGACCGGATGGCCCGTCGCCTTTATGTAATAAACGATCAGTGCGCTCCACGCGGTGATCACAAGATAGTTCTGGATCACGGCGCTTACGAAAGACAGCATGATGCTTACAGGGGCAAACATGAGCAGCATGTTTAAAGGTACCATCAGCGCGATGGAAATAATGTTTATAACTATGATCCCCGCGAACAAAGCAAGGAAAAGCATAAGGGCCTGAGGTTTTTCCTTTAACAACACTAACACCCTTTTGACAGACTCCAGCGCCCCCTTCTCTTCAATAACCGAAGCTATTATCGAAAAAAGCATGAGCATAAACCAGAGCAAAAAGATTATCGCGCCGAAAATTATCATTGCCATCAAGGCAAATGAACTGAAGAACACTTCAAGAGTAGTGTCCGCTTTTGAGAAACCATAAATGACAGCGGCAATGATACCGCCTGCGGCAATAAAGGCGGCAAGCAAAGCCGTAACGATCAGGAGCAGCAGGGAAACCAGCCTCAAGAGGCGGGGGAAGTTTCTGCCTGCCTCCCTGAAAAATGAAGACAGACTGAACCCGTACTGGATATTGACAGCGGCGTTTTTCAACACACCCAATGTGCCCCCTAATGAATACAGAATTATCATGGATGAAAATATCAGATATAAAACGAATGACATGCCGATAAGCAGGACAAGTCCCAGATACCTTGACGCATATGCAATCGGGTCTCCAGCTATCTGAGGCAGCAGGGTTTCCGCGCGGGCCAGGTCAAAACCCAGATACATTATCGCGACGATCACCGGCACGCCGACAAAGAAAAACAGGCCCATGAAATTAATAATTGTTACGCCGATGCGGACGAATATCAGATGGAAATTTCTATTGGCAAGCTTAAAACCTTCTTTCAGACAATCCATTACCATAATAGTTTTTTAGTTTAGGCCCGTATAGGGCAAAAGTCAATTTCCCTTGAAAAACTTCATGCCTTACCTATAAAATCTTCTCTAATGAGCATTCTTAAGGAAATTCTGGCATATAAGAAAGAAGAGCTGAAGGCTGTAAAAGGCGCTGTCCCCCTGTCAGACCTGAAGGCACGGGCAAAGGACGCCGCAGCCCCAAGGTCTTTTAAAGACGCTGTTGCAAGGGAAAAAGGCAATCCAATAAAACTCATCGCGGAGCTTAAAAAAGCGTCTCCTTCAAAAGGGCTGATACGGAAAGATTTCAACCTTGCCGAAATTGTGTCGATCTACAACAAAAAGGATGTCGCCGCCATATCCGTCCTCACTGAAGAGCACTACTTTTCCGGCAAGCTTGAATACCTGAGCAAGGTAAGAAAGAAAACCGCGAAGCCGCTGCTGCGCAAGGACTTTATTTTCGACGAGTATCAGATATATGAATCACGGGTAAATAATGCTGACGCGGTCCTGCTCATAGTCGCGGCACTTGAGATACCTCAGCTCACTGACCTCTTTGAATTAGCGAAAGAGCTCTCGCTTGACTGCCTTGTGGAGGTACACGACTGGAAAGAGCTTGACACGGCCCTGTTTTGCGGCGCGGGAATAATAGGGATAAATAACAGGGACCTGAAGACCCTCAATATAAATTTAAATACGACCTTCCAGCTTCTGAAGGACATCCCCGATGACAGGATCATAGTCAGTGAAAGCGGCATAGATACAAGGGCTAACGTTGAGGCGCTTGAGGCCACAAGGACAGACGCCGTACTCATCGGCACCGCTATAATGAAGTCCGAAGATATCGGCAGGAAGATCGACGAATTGCAGGGAAAAGCTTAATGCTGCAGAGGCCCATCCACAGATTACACAGATCCGCGCAGATTTTTTATTTCATCTGTGCAATCTGCGAAATCTGCGGATTTAATTTACAAGGAGAAAGTATATGAAGACCCTCATTGAAAAGGCAAACATACTCATAGAGTCGCTGCCGTTCATAAAGAAATTCTACGGCAAGACCTTTGTTATAAAATACGGCGGCGCAGCCATGGTGGACGAGGCCCTGAAAAACGCGTTTGCCGAGGATGTCGTGCTTCTGAACTTCATCGGCATCAAGCCCGTGATAGTGCACGGCGGCGGCCCGAAAATAAACAAGGTGATGGAGCAGATGGGAAAGAAGCCGACCTTTATCCACGGTCAGCGTTTTACCGACAGCGAGACAATTGACATAGTTGAAATGGTCCTCGGCGGGCTGATCAACAAGCAGATCGTGTCATTGATAAACAGCCACGGAGGCCGCTCCATCGGCCTGAGCGGAAAAGACGGCAACCTCATCAAGGCCAGAAAAAAGGTCATTAAAAAAGTCTCTCCTGAAACAGGCGCCTCTGAGATAATCGACCTCGGGCTCGTCGGAGAGGTGGAGAAGGTAAATCCGCAGATCCTGTTCTCAATGGAAAGAGACGGCTTTATCCCTGTGATCGCTCCGATAAGCGCGGGGCAAAGCAATGAGACCCTCAACATCAACGCCGATTATGTCGCAGGCGCGATTGCCTCAGCGCTAAAAGCGGAAAAACTGATATTGCTGACAGACGTTGAAGGCATCAAGGACAAGAAGAATACCCTGCTCACAAACCTGAACGCGAAAAAGATCAAACCCCTCGTGGCAAACGGGACCATTTCAGGCGGGATGCTCCCGAAGGTCCAGGCATGTCAGAGCGCCCTGGCAGATGAAGTCAAAAAAGCGCACATCATTGACGGCCGCGTACCCCACGCCCTCCTCCTTGAGATATTCACTGAAAAAGGAATAGGAACAGAGATAGTCAGAGAAGCCCGCAAGAGCGCAAGAAAATAAGAGCTCGTAAGAGCGTAAGTTCGCAAGCGCGTGCCAGTCTTCTGACTTTTGCACTTCTGCTCTTTTGCTCTGTGGCGCTGTTAATTTGACAACCTGACAGATCCGGCTATAATTTCAATAAGCGCATTGTTTTGTTGTGCTGTGAACTGTAAGGAGGAAACATGCGATATGCACTGTTCATCAGGTTCGCTGCTTTCCTGATGCTGCTATCGGCAGCGGAATTTTATACAGGATGTGACGGAGGAGATGGCAACGGGGCTTCTTCACCGGATCTGTCCGGGATCAAAATAGATGTTCTTGCGTCAGGCTTCAGTCAGCCTGTCCACATTACCCATGCCGGAGACGGGAGCGGAAGGCTTTTTGTTGTCGAGAGATCAGGCCGTATAAAGATCATAAAGAACGGCGTCATTCAGCAGCAGCCTTTTTTAGATATCTCGCAGAAGGTGCTGTCAGCAGGCGGAGAGCAGGGGCTTTTGAGTGTGGCATTCCCGCCTGGGTTTGCCTCTAAAAAATATTTCTACGTGAATTACACCGCTGTTGCCGGAGACGGCGACACCGTTGTGGCCCGCTACAGGGTCACAGCCGACCCGGACACCGCTGATCCGGCCGCCGAGCAGATCATTCTTACCGTTGATCAGCCCTTTGCAAACCATAACGGCGGTCAGTTGGCCTTCGGCCCTGACGGGTTTCTCTATATCGGCATGGGAGACGGCGGAAGCGGCGGAGACCCTCAGAACAACGGTCAAAATCCCGCGGCGCTTCTCGGCAAACTCCTCAGGCTTGACGTGGAGTCCAATCCTTCCCAGCCCGGATACAGCATCCCCGCTTCAAACCCCTTTGCAAACACTGCCGGTACCCGTGGGGAGATCTGGGCCTCAGGACTCAGAAACCCCTGGCGGTTTTCCTTTGACAGGCAGACCGGTGACCTCTTCATCGGAGACGTCGGGCAGAGATCGGTTGAAGAGATCGATTTTCAGTCGTCAAACAGCACAGGAGGAGAAAACTACGGGTGGAACATCATGGAAGGCAGCAGATGTTTTCTGTCCCCCGGCTGCAGCACAGGCGGCCTCGTCCTTCCTGTTGCGGAGTACAGTCACTCAGCAGGAGAATGTTCTGTTACCGGAGGGATGGTCTACCGCGGGCCGGGTTTTGCATCTTTACAGGGTGTCTATTTCTTCGGCGACTTTTGCAGCGGCATCATCCGGGGAATACGCCGGAGCGGCACAAATATTGAAAACGCTGCCCTGCTTGATACCGGGCTCGGCATCAGCACCTTTGGCGAGGACGAAGCTGGAAATATTTATGTAGCCGACTATCTGACCGGGGCAGTATATAAGCTCTCCGGGACGTAATTAGCGCTTACGAACTTTCGCTCTTTCACGCTTCTGCCTTTTGCACTATTGTACTTCTGCACTATGGCTCTTTTGCACTTTGGACTACCGCTCCAGTGCTCATGCTGTATAATTTTAATAAGAAACATTCAGGACACTTTTAACATTGAAAACTTTTATTCGGAGGACTAACAATGAAGGTCATTGTCATCGGCGCAACTGGAACAATAGGAAGAGCTATCGTGCAGGCCATCGGGAACCGCCACGAGGTGGTCCCTGTCAGCTTCAGCAAATCATCGATTAAGGTTGATATCGCGGACAGGGCATCCATTGCCAGGATGTTCGAGACAACGGGACGGGTCGATGCGGTGCTCTGCGCAGCGGGACTCGCGAAATTCGGTCCCATGTCTTCGCTTACGGACGCGGACTTCGCATTCTGCCTTGACAACAAACTGATGGGGCAGGTGAACGTTGCCCGCATTGGGATAGATCACATTAAAGACAATGGTTCGATCACCCTTACAAGCGGCATATTAAGCCGCCAGCCCATGAAAGGTTCGACCGCTATCAGCCTTGTAAACTCAGCTCTCGAAGGCTTCGGCAGGGCAGCGGCACTGGAAATGCCGCGCGGTATCCGCATAAATATCGTAAGCCCAAATTGGGTAGTTGATACGCTCAAGGCCTTTAACATGGACCCGTCAATCGGCACTCCCGTCGCCGTGGTCGCCCAGGCATATGTGAAGGCCCTCGAAGGCGCCATGAACGGCGAAGTGCTTGACGCGATAAAGTAGGAAGGGAATATGAGAAATAGCAGACAAACCTGTTCATGGCCGGCTACAGACCCTCTTCTTATTGAATATCACGATAAGGAATGGGGCGTTCCGATCCATAGTGATAGAAAACTTTTTGAATTTCTCATACTCGAAGGTTTCCAGGCAGGGTTGAGCTGGCTTACCATTTTGCGGAAGAGAGAGAATTTCAGAAGGGCCTTTGATAATTTCGATTTCAATAAAGTTGCCGCTTATGACGAACGAAAGATACATGCTCTCTTGAACGACAGCGGGATCATCCGCAACAGGTTGAAGATCGCGGGCGCTGTTACAAACGCAAAGGCATTTCTTAAAGTCAGGAAGGAATTCGGGACATTCGATAAATATATCTGGAGTTTTACCGGGGGCAAGCCCATCCATAACGGGTTCAGGTCCCTGAAAGAACTTCCCGCAAAGACTGAACTGTCAGACCTCATAAGCTTGGACCTGAAAAAAAGGGGATTTAAATTTGTCGGCTCGACGATCCTCTATGCCCACATGCAGGCAACCGGAATGGTGAACGATCACATCAGGAAATGCTTCAGGTACAAAGGGCTCGCCGGGAAATGACGCATGCACGTGAAGAAACTCCTTTTCGCGGTAAAACCTATTCTCTCTTCCTGGATGAATTGGGGTCAGCCCGCTATTATGAGCTTATCAGGCAACTCACTGACAGGTTCCTCGATCGCTGTCCGGATGAAAAGAGGCTCCTTGCTCAGGTGCGGAATGCTGCCGCGCGAAGGTCATTCATTAGAAAACTCCCTGGCAGAGATGCTGATAAGCATCTTGTTTCATTTATCCGGCAAACACTGCGGGAGTCCCTTTCCGTATACACAACCGGGGTCCGTCAGCATTTAAAGGGCCTTCCTCTTTCGCAGCGCTTTGACGCCATACTGCGGACAAAAGAGGAGCAGTACCACCTCTACATGATCGAGATAGAGCTGGCCAACAGGATATACAGGGAGGCCTTCAGACGAAGCAGTTACAAATTCGCCCTGATCGCCCATTGCCTTCGCGACTTCAGACCGGACTGCAAGGCAGGTCCGGGAGAATACGAGACCGTATGCAGGGGATGCTCGCGGGATTGTCTTGTCCATCTGGGAAGCATCCTGCTTAAAAAATACGATATCCACCCCTACATTTCCGTCACCATGGACCTTGAAAAGCTCTTCAGGAGGATCAAAGCAGAACACAAGTCAGTGGGGGCACTGGGGATCGCCTGCGTCCCTGAGCTTGCCATGGGAATGAGAATGTGCATTGAGATGGATATTTCTCCTGTGGGAATACCGCTCGATGCAAACCGCTGTGCAAGGTGGATGAAAAAGGCGCATGAGACTTCCTTCAATCTTGAGGAACTGGAAAAACTGATCCTGTAACTTCCGCTCTTTCGGACTTATGCTCTTCTTCCCACATAATACTATCGAAGGTGATAGAATAATTACAGTTACCGGCAGATGGGAGGAGACAAGATGAAAGTTACCTATGACAGGAAATCCGACCTTCTTTATATCCGTTTAGATGAAAGTATACAGGACGTGATCAATAAACGTGTCGCCGAGGATGTTGTTCTGGATATCGGAGCAGGTGATAAGATTGTTGGGATCGAGATCCTCGAAGCATCTTCACATGTTGATCTCAGCAAGATACTGCCTATCCAACACGAAGGAATTAAAGTCTCCGCGTAGCTTCCGCGCTTTCGATCTTACACACTTACTTGCTTTTGACGCTGATTGCTGCTTTCGGTTTTAAAGCGGACTTGATTCGGGCATAATAGAATAATTGCTGCTGTTGGATTAAAATGCCAAAAATAAAGCCCTTACCACAGGCGTTCTCAGTAACATGAAAATCTGTGAGAAACTACAACTGTTCCTTCGATTAAATCAAGTTTATACACCACGCCAGTTGTATTGCATATAATTTGAAAAGAGCAAATATCATATCCGTCATCCTTCTCGCGCTCACCAGCCCCAATTTCAGTCTGCCAATCATTGAACTCTTCTTGTAACTCTGCAACTGCCTCTTCTATAGAAGTAAAAACATAAGGGCTATCATTGCCATCGTAGAGATTATTAATCCATCCTTCGCACAGAGAATACTGCATAATTTCATACCCATTATTTATCATAGAAACTCAATCCTAAATTACACTGAATCCAATTTTTTCAAGATACTTAAAGGTAACATCATAAAAGAGGGGGTTACGCGTCAAATCCTCTGAATCACCTGCCGGGACGACAATTACCATACCTTGACGAGCACGGGTTAAGAGAACACGGTAAGCATTCTTGAGATAGTTCTTTCGCTCCTCTTTCCTGATATGATTCCAACTGTCGCCGCGAAAAGACCAGTGTTCCCAGCCTTTCTTTGAATAACGAAAATCCGCATCCCATGTAACGCATACCCAATCAAGCTCAAGCCCCTGTATATGAAATTCCGTAGCTATATCCTCAAGATAATATGAAGATCGCACATCTTCCTTGCCATCAAGGAACCAGTGAATCGGGTCCATGGGCGATTTCACATCAATCGCGTGCGGCTTTAGACGCTCTGCTTGCGATGAAACAACAATTCCATAACGTTCAGACCCTCGGGCTTGTTTTTTCAACCATTGCTTAGCCTTCGCAAGATCACGCGTAATTACTATCGGATAGTTTTCTTTAACTTTATCGAGCGTTTTTTGAGCTTCCTCAACTTCAAGATCAAGCAGTTGTTTGATTAAAAGCGACACATGCTCCGCACGAAAAGACCTCATCGAAACAGCAAGGTGTAATTCGTCTTTGTACATGATGTTTGGACGTAATTTTATTTCGTCTAATACCCTTCCTGCTCCATACTCGCTGTCCATAAGTCGAGAAGATATATAAATATGCCAATCCGGAAAGGATCGTTCTAATGATTCAATCCATTCGCCAATTCCTGCCTCTCCCGTGTGAATTTCCTGGCCACCACCAACAAGACACACAATGACTGCCCAATCCGAATGACGATCAAGGCATGAGATCAGAAATTCCGGCTCTGACCTAATAAAGTTAGGAGTGTTCTTTTTAGTGCGCATAAATTTTGATGTTTGTTCCACATTCCACGCACGTTGTGCTTCGTCAAATAACGCAACATGTTCTATGGGCGGCCTTTTAGAATCAACAAGACATTCATCACGGAAATGATGAACATTCTGAATGAACTTCTTAACTATACTCACGGCCTCACCTTTTTTGATCTTGACACCACGTTCTTTTTCGTGTCGAACCTTATCTCGCGCCAATGCTTCTCGTAAGATATCAACAAGTGGACCATTACCAGAAAGAAACACGCTGTAGAGTTCATTTGATTCATCAGAGTGAACATTTGCGATATTGAGCCCAACTAATGTCTTACCAGCGCCTGGAACTCCCGTCACAAAACAGATGGATTTACAGGATTTTTCTTTTGAAGAATGGATAATTTTTGAAATCGCCTCGGAAGTTAGACTAAGGTTGATTGCGCTTGCATCACTGCGTGAGATGTCACTAACTGAGTGACCGTTATATAGTGCCATCGCAGCCTCGATGATTGTTGGTGTAGGACAATACCGCCCGCTTTCCCATTGTGACCGTTCAATGTCTTTGCCATCGGCAAAGCGTAGGACATTGGCGAGCACTTGGCCGAGCAATTCAACGTTGCACTTAATAGGAAAAAGTAGTTTGTCGTTTTGTGGTGTAACGGCGACAAATGTGGTAGCGCTTTTTGCTTTGGTGGCTACGAGCACAGGAGCTACAAAATGATCGTGGCTCGATTTATGAAAGTTTTTTAAATCCAAAGCATAATCCCAAACCTGGTCGGTGGCATATGACGTGAATTCTTTTTCGCCTATTTTGAATTCAAGAACAAAGATTACAGGGCCAATAAGAATTACTGCGTCAATTCGTTTTCCCATTCGTGGGATCGAATACTCAAAATAGATCGACCCTTGATAATGAGATAGAACAGTCTGCAGAATGTTAATTTCTTCTAACCACGCATCTCGCTGTGATTGTTCTAAAGGGAATTCATTACTCATCGCTAATTTACTGAAAATGTCTTCGGGTTGAGAAATCAGAAAATTCTCGATTGAGTCAGAATAATATTCTCTTCTCATAATGCATTATTCCTAACAACCCGCCCCTGATATTCCCTAATAACCGGACAATCCGCTTCAGCCCAGTCAAGCATGTGCAATTCTTCTACCGGCAGCCAGACCATTGCACTATGTTCATGAAGGGTGATCTCTCCTGAAACAATCTCGCACACGAATGGATAAAGAGTTATTGTAAATGACGGGTAATGGTGAGTTGATACAGTCAGCGGTTCTCCAATGGTTACCTCGATCCCCAGTTCCTCTGTTAATTCACGCCTGAGACATTCTTCAGGGCTCTCCCCCTCATTGATCTTTCCACCCGGAAACTCCCACTTTAGCGGCAGGCTCATGGATGAACTCCGCTGCGTACAGAGAACTTTCCCTCCGAGTTCAATAATGGCACACGTGACATGTATATGTTTCATTGATACTTCTTAGTGTCCTTACTCATCAAAAGCGCTCACGCTCATATGATAACGTCACTTACCGGAATGCCCTATTATATACCAGCAGTGAAAAAGTGGGAACAGACGTAAGCGCGAAAAGTTCGAAAGCGCGTAATGTGGGAAAGCATCAAAGCAAACAGCAACTCAACCAACTCATAATCACTGTACTTCCCCGCACTCCCCTTTATATTAAATAAAGGTTCCAGCGTTAACGGCTCAAACGGTTGAAACGATTCAAGCATCGACTATCAGGGCCGCTAATATCCCCTCATCCGGCTTTTCTTTTTTGTTTGGTCAAATCCACAACCTTGCCATTCTCAAATACATATAAGGGAGTGTGGGTCTTGACCGCCAACTTCTTAGCTTTCCTTGCCGCCCTTCTGAGCGCCTTGTCAACACCTGCAAGATCGGAATCCTTAGGTAATACTTTTTTTACTCTCATGTCTTTTCTCCCCAGTCCAGCAGCACTGGCACGCTGCCTGAGTTGTCATACAATATCCATGCATTAACTATCTCCTTGTATATGTTATCAAAGTTGCGTAACCCTGCGCTGAATCTGCGCCGAATCACTTCTTCCGAAACGTTGTGTCCTCCCTGGATAACACGGGCCGCAACTCTGGCCATCGCCATTTCGGCATTCGGAAGATTAAGGAATATCAGTTTAACATGATAGCCGAGGGCTTGCCATTGTGGAACCATTTGGGCATATGAACGGCCGCTTAGCGTCGTCTCAAAGGCAAAGCTTTTTCGTTGTTTCACGCGGGACTTTATCTCCTGAAGCATGAGACGCCCGGCATGTAATGCTGCTGCTTCAGGCTTAAATGGTGAAAGCCCGGCTGCTATAAGATCGGCATTTATAAAGTCGGGGCAGTCCGCCTCATTGGGGAGATACTCTTTCGCAAACGTGGTCTTCCCCGCACCGTTAGGGCCTGCAATAATGACGATCTTTAATTTGTCTCTCATGTCGCAATTCCTCAGCTCATCACCCGGAGAGTCAGTGCTTTGATTTTGAATTACCGAGGTTCAACCCATCAGCACTCGCCAGTCCCGTTCCTCCGCAAACTCCTTCAGCCTCTTTTTCAATACATCAAAAAATCCTGCTTCATATTGCCCCTTTAAAAGCCACGCATAATATTAACCCCGTTAATCATATATTTCAACAGATATCTTGCAGAAAGTGCGTAAGCGTGAAAGCTCGTAAGCCAGTAAGGCGGAAAGGGCTAAAACTCTTGCAGACTTTCTTACTTTTCCTTCTCCCTCATAATCAAACTTTCCCGCCCAATTTCTTTTACAAAAAACAAATAATGGATACTTGAAAAAGAAATATCTGTTAAACTTACAGTGGGGTTAATGAACGTCCTATAGATACTACGGTATTTAAAGATCCGGAAGTTGAATCGAAAAACATTGTATCATCTCCAGGATGAAGACCTACTATTAAAAGAAAAACAATAAAGTGAGGAGTATATATGAGTTCGTTTAGATCAAATTCGCGGCGTGGGAGATCATGGCCGCAGCAGCGTTCGAATGTGCCGGCGCGCAGGGTTGTTTCACCAGATGAGAAAAAGTTTCTTGCCGGTACGGCAGTAAATCCGCATACGCGTATTATTCTTGAGAAGGGAAGTGATGATCTGTCAGTGCGTGCGCTTGATCTTATTTGTCCTATAGGGATGGGACAGCGCGGTCTTGTGGTATCATCGCCCGGGTTGGGTAAGACAACATTTTTAAAGAATATCAGTAATGCGGTAACGAACGGGTATCCTGACATGAAGGTATATTGCCTGCTTGTTGATGAGCGTCCCGAAGAGGTGACCGATTTTACGCGCAGTGTGAAGGCCAAAGTATATTCCTCGTCTATGGACCATAGTCAGGAAAGTCATATTAAGGTTGTCGATCAGGTCATCGCAGAGGCCTTTAAGGAAGCTGCCGCAGGGCATAATGTGATGATATTGCTTGATTCACTTACGCGTCTGGCGCGGGTACATAACGCGCAGCACCGGGGCAGCGGGCGTACGATGTCCGGAGGAGTGACTGCCGGCGCCCTTGAGGTGCCCCGCCGTATTTTTGGTGTTGCCCGCAATGTAGAGGGTCTGGGCTCTATAACGATCCTTGCGACGATCCTGGTCGATACAGGCAGCGCTATGGATAATGTCATATTTGAGGAGTTTAAAGGTACGGGGAATATGGAACTGGTGCTATCAAAAGAGCTGGCACAAAAGAGGGTGTTCCCGGCAATCGATGTGTCAAAGAGCGGTACCCGGCGTGCCGAGCTTTTGTTTGAACCGGAAGAGTACAGACGCCTTGAATTATTGCGCCGGGGCATGGCATCGATGAATAATAGTGTTGCCGCTATGGAAAAGCTGATAGAGCTGCTTCAGAAATATCCGAGCAATAGCGATCTCTTAGAATCGTTTAAAGATGTTAAGGGTTAGTTAGGGCCGGGTCTTGAGTTCAATAAAGTATCTGACACTCAATCCCTTCCCTTTCGAATCCCTTCATCAGCTCTTTTCCCTTCTCCGTGAAAAAACTGTCCTCCATGGCCCACTGCATCCCGTGCTTTTTGTATAACCAGTCCGCGTAATGGTAGTTCAGCCTGTCTATAAGCACATTGTCCACCTTCCCTTTTAATTCGCTGACCAGTCCCTCGGCGCCCGGCAGGACCGGCGCTATCATGGCAAAGGTCCTGATCCCTGCGGAGTGAAGATCTGCAAGCGCCTCGATCCTCTTTTTCACGGGCGGGGCCCCCGGTTCGAAGATGCTTCTTATTTTTTCATCGGCCGTAGTTATCGTGAACCCTGCCTCGGCATCGCTTGCCCTCTTCAGTATCTCAATGTCCCTCAGGACAAGAGGGGATTTGGTCTGAATGGTGAAAGGCCAGCCGTTATCAGCGAGGATGGAAAGGCATTTCTTCGTGATCATATATTTTTTCTCAAGGGGTTGATAGGGGTCGCACACGCCGCTTATCCATACGCGTCCAACCTTTTTCTTCTTTACCTCATGGGCCAAAAGTTCAGGGGCGTTTATTTTCACATCAACAAAATCCCCCCAGCGCTCGGCATGGCCTGTAAACCTCTTCATGAATTTGGCATAGCAGTAAACGCAGGCGTGCGCGCAGCCGACATACGGATTTAAGGCGTACTCATAGACCTGAGACTTTGAGAGGACACTCTTTGCCATAATTTCCCTGATCTTCATTTCTTGATTTTATCACGATCCGGATTAAACAGAAAAAAACAGCAGTCAGCAATCAGCTGTCAGCTTTGAGCCCTTCGATAAAGAAAGTCATTTCATCATCCTGAAAAGCTCAAGCCCCTCTTCGAGGAATGAATTGAGTTCATCAGGTTTCAGCAAGATATTGGAGCGATAGCATACTAACTTATTTCCATTTCCCTCGATGGTCAATCCTCTGTGCTTGCCAAGATAAGTCAGCACCTGATCCCCGAATACTCTTTTGATGTCATCCTCATTATCAGCCTTCAGCACATAGACGTCTGAGAATTCTCCGTGTCCCTGAATGTCAATGAACTGTTTTTCGAGGGCGCTGAAGATCCTATTGAGGATGTTTTTCGGGTACAACAGAAATGACGGAAGGTCCAGACTGTCTGATTGCAAAATGAGTACGGTCTGGCTTTGTGTCTGAGGCGATTGCCCTTCTTCGCCGGTCCTGAAGATATATTTAGAACTATAATCGAAGATGTGGACCGGGACGCCGCCGGTCTTGCCGCTGATGAAATTGTTCACCTTTTTTTCGAAGCCTTCGGAAAAAAGACGGAATCCACTGAATGACTTTCCTACATCAATTGCGGCAAGCTTTGAAAAAGATAATCCCCGCCTCCGGGCAAACGAATGAAAGGCTTCAGCACGCCTTTTACTGTAGGCATATCCGGCCCATATGATCACAATTAAAACTGAAAGCGCGATAGGAATTATCGTTGCCGCGTCATCCATCACTGGTCAATACAACTTGAAATATACAGGCACTATGCCGTGGCGGTGAAGTGATTCAATGAGCGCGAGTATACCTATCATAATCACGAACCAGAGTGAATCTGAAAATCTCCCCCTGAGGAATTTGGGTTTTATGGTGTACTCCTCCGGCTCATGAAACAATGAAAATGAAGGAAAGAACATCGGGACCCTTTTCTTGAAATTCCTAAAATCCTCCCCGTGAATTTTTGTCAGGCGTTCTTCTTCCCTGCTGATGACAACAGGGTAATAAAGCATAAAGGCGATAAATATGATCGCGGGGACCGCGAGCGTTCTTGTTGCCAGTCCCACGCCTACAGCGCCGAGAAGGCTGAAGAAGTACAGCGGGTTTCTGGACATCGAATATGGCCCGGTTGTTATCAACACATCTTTCTTGTATCCTGAGATATAAACCGAGCACCACATGCGGCCCACTGTTGCGGTGGCTGATAGAATTGCTCCAAGTAGAAACAGCGCCCCTCCGGCAATGCCGTTCTCTTCCCAGAGGCTGCCGGTGAACAGGATGGCAATGCCCAGCATCGCCATGAAGAACTGTCCCAGTTTTATTCTATTCTTTGAGAAAACCTTTTTGACTTCCATTATAAATTCCCATTGTTAGATTTTATTAATGTAACTAAGAATATTAGTGATGCGTATACTCTTTTGTCAACCAAGTCATAACCTATCTGATATAATTTTTATATGGAACTTTCTGAAAACGCCCTCAAGGCATTAAAAGCCCGCTATCTGCTCCGGGACGAACAGGGGAATATAAAAGAAACGCCGGAAGGGCTCTTCCGCAGGGTGGCGCGCTTCATTGCCTCCGCCGAATCGCTTTACGGAGGCAATGCTGATGAGTGGGAGGAAAAATTTTATGACGCGATGAGCGGTCTGCTTTTTCTCCCCAATACCCCTACTCTCATAAACGCGGGCAAATATCTGGGACAGCTTGCAGCATGCTTTGTCCTTCCTGTGGACGATTCAATGAAAAGCATTTTTGATTCCCTCAAAAACGCGGCGCTCATACTGCAGAGCGGAGGCGGCACAGGGTTTTCATTCTCCCATCTGAGGCCGAGGGCTGATGTTGTGAAATCAACAGGCGGCATCGCGAGCGGACCTGTCTCATTCATGAGGATATACAACACCGCGACCGAGGTCATCAAGCAGGGCGGGGCGCGGCGCGGCGCGAACATGGGCATATTGAGGATCGACCATCCCGACGTGCTTGAGTTTATCAAGATAAAACGTCATGAAGAAGAGCTTACAAATTTCAACATCTCAATTTCGGTCACGGATGAATTCATGAACGCGCTGAAAAATGATTCTGAATATAACCTGATAAACCCGCGCAGTGATCAGGCTACGGGACGGTTGAAGGCAAGAAAGGTCTTTGACGAGATCGTTGAAAGCGCGTGGGAAACCGGCGATCCCGGGCTTGTCTTCATTGACAGGATCAACGGGGCCAACCCGACTCCGCATATCGGAAAGCTCGAAAGCACAAACCCCTGCGGCGAACAACCGTTATTGCCTTACGAGGCATGTGTGTTAGGGTCTATAAACCTGTCGAAGATAGTAAAAGAGGTCAGAAAACAGAAGTCAGAAGTCAGAAGCAAAGAACAAGTTGAAAATATTTCAGCCTTCAGCCTTCAGCCTTCAGCCTTTGGGATCGACTGGGACCTTCTTGCATCCCTCGTGCGGCTTGGTGTTCGGTTTTTGGATGACGCTATTGACGTGAACAAATATCCGGTCCCGGAAATCGAGAGGATGCATAAAGGCAACAGGAAGATAGGCCTTGGAGTTATGGGCTGGGCGGACATGCTGATAAGACTCGGCATCAGATACAATTCTCCAAAGGCGTACAAATTAGCGCGTGAGGTCATGAGTTTCATCAGAGGTCATGCGCGGGAAGCTTCGGCGGAACTCGCGAGGCAGAGAGGGGCCTTCCCCAATTTTTATGGTTCGATCTATGACACTCCTGAATTTGTATCAAAAGGCGGCCTGCGAAACGCAACCGCCACCACCGTCGCGCCTACGGGCACGCTGTCGTTAATTGCCGACTGTTCAAGCGGCATTGAACCTCTTTTCGCGATCGCGTATAAAAGGCTTGTCCTTGACACGGAGCTTTATGAGATACATCCCCTGTTTCTTGAGACTGCAAGGCAAAGGGGGTTCTACAGCGACGAACTTATTCAGCAGGTAAGCAAAAAAGGCGACCTGAGGGGCTTCAAAGATATCCCTAATGATATTAAAAAGATCTTCATAACCGCGCACGAGATAGCGCCTGAAGATCATATAGAGGTCCAGGCCGCGTTTCAGGAATTCACGGACAATGCTGTGTCCAAAACGATCAACCTCAAACACAGGGCAACGCGTGACGACGTTGCGAAGGCGTTCCTTCTCGCCTATGAAAAAGGTTGCAAAGGAATAACCGTATTCAGATACGGTTCAAAGATCGGTACACTCGTAAAGCTTGATGAAGTGGATTAGTAACCTTTTCCTATGTCATGCTGAACTTGATTCAGCATCTGATAATTTCAGCAAACTAACAGACCCTGAAACAAGTTCAGGGTGACAGTATAAACGGTTAAGCTTATCGCCGGTCTTATTAAGACACGCTCATCTATGATAAAATTGTCATTCATCAATTAAAAATTTTAAGGGGGATTGCAATGATCAAAGAGGCGATAAGTTTATTGGTGCAAGGGAAAAATCTTTCCGAACACGAAATGATTGCCTCCATGAGGGACATCATGGAAGGCCAGGCTACTGACGCTCAGATCGCGTCATTTCTCACCGCGCTCAGGATAAAGGGAGAGACCGTTGAGGAGATCACCGGAGCGGCAAAGGTGATGCGCGAAAAAGTGACGAAGATAAAGGCCCCCGCTTTTACAGTTGACACCTGCGGCACTGGCGGAGACATGTCACACACGTTTAATATCTCAACTACTACGGCGATTGTTGTCGCGGCCTGCGGAGTTCCTGTTGCAAAGCACGGCAACCGTTCGGTATCAAGCAAATGCGGAAGCGCTGATGTGCTTGAGGCACTCGGGATAAAGATTGACCTCGAACCGCATAAGGTTGAAAGATGCCTTGAGTCCACCGGGTTCGGGTTCATGTTCGCGCCCCTGTTTCATCCGGCGATGAAATACGCGATCGGGCCAAGAAAAGAGATGGGGATCAGGACGGTGTTCAATATTTTAGGGCCTCTGACAAATCCCGCAGGCGCGGAAAGACAGGTGATGGGGGTCTTTCATGACGCGCTTACTGAGACACTGGCAAAGGTGCTTGCCAACCTCGGGGTAAAACATGCCTTTGTCGTTCACGGCGAAGACGGGCTTGATGAGATAACCAATACGGACAGGACAAAGATCTCCGAGTTGAAAGACGGCAGGGTCGATACTTATTTTATTTCTCCGGGAGACCTCGGTCTGGAAGCAGCTAAAAAAACAGACCTCACCGGAGGGACCGCGCAGGAAAACGCGCAGATAACAATTGAAATACTCAAAGGAGAAAAAGGACCGAGGAGAGATGTTGTTATTATGAACGCGGCAGCGGCGCTGATAACAGGAGGCCGGGCAAAGAGTTTTTCAGAGGGGATAAAAACGGCAAACGAGGCAATAGATTCAGGTGCAGCATTGAAGAAACTGGAAGAAGTAAAGGTCGTCAGCAACAGGTTATAACTGCGGAAGTGTAAAACAACAAATATCCATGCTTAAGCAAAGTCAGTTCCCTTCCATGAATGTAAGAGCTTATACGGCAGTGATCATCCATACACAAGAACCGTAAGGTTTAGTATTGATGATAGCGTGTCAATAAATTAAACTTGCCGCTGCTTATCCTTGTATCGCTTCTTATGCAGTGATACAATTACGACAGGCGGATGTATGCCGCGTCCGCAGTGCAACCGGAGTAAAAGTTGTGAGTTAAGAGGTTAAAGACGATGTATTGTGAAACTTTACACTTTTGACTCTCAACTTTTAACTTATTTTGTCAATATGATTAACGAAAAAGCGATTACGGATTACATCAAGAGAGAATTCAAGGACGTTGTCCACGTAGAGATCAAAAAGCTCGGCCAGGGCGTGCAGGGCGCGGGCTTCCTGATCGACATGCAGACGAAGCAGGGCCGTAACTCATATGTGATAAAAGGCCTCTTCCCGGAAGGGCTTGAGCATGATTACCCGGCGGACAGGGCAGGGGTATTTCTCCTTGATCTTGATGAATTCAAAAATCTCCCCAAGCACGTGAAGGCAGTTGATGTGCTGTCTGAAATGGAAGACGGCTCAATAAAATCCATCGGCGGAGGCAGGGAATATTACCTCCTGATGGAAAGGGCTGAAGGCAGACATTACTTCAACGACCTGACCGCATTCTCCAAAAAGGCAAAACTTACAGTTGCCGATATGGAAAAGATAAAGTCGATGACTTCCTATCTCGCGGAGATCCATGCGGTCAAAAAGGAATCGCGGCATCTTTACTGGCGAAAGGTGAGAGACACTATCGGGCACGGCGAATGCTTGATGGGGGTGTTCGATACATATCCGGACGGGACCATCAGCTATTCAGAAATGGCGGAGATCGAAAAAAAGTGTGTGGACTGGCGGGCAGGATTGAAACCAAAGTCCAGAAGGCTCTGCCAGATACACGGCGACTTTCATCCGGGTAATATATGGTTCAGGGAAGCTAATAGTGAAGACTTGAGAGTCAAGAGTTTGGAAATTTTAAATCCAAAAAAACGGGACTCCAAACTCGCGGCGCCCGTTGACTTCGTCCTTCTTGACAGAAGCAGGGGGCCGTGGGGCGAGGCTGCTGATGATGTAACGGCGTTGACGGTCAATTACATCTTCTTCTCGATCAATCATTACGGTAAAGTGCAGGGGACTTACCTTGAGGCGTTGAAATTGTTCTATGACGAGTACATTCAAAAGACCGGAGACGCGGAACTTCTCGAAGTAGTCGCGCCGTTCTATGCATTTCGCGGGGCAGTGATTGCCAATCCGGTTTTCTATCCAGACGTGACGCCTGAGAACAGGAGAAAGATCTTCAATTTTGTGCATGGCGTTCTGAATGATGAATCATTTAAAGTAGAGAAGGTGAATGAATATATCGTGACTCGTAACGCGTGACAGGTTATGTCATTCCCGTGCCTAAAGCACCTACTGTTGGCAGTCTGTTGAGCGGGAATCCAGAAGTATTTTTTATAAGGAACTGGATTCCGGCTTAAGGACTGCCGGAATGACAGTTTCAAATGTATTTTCAAGTCAATGACTATGGAATCTATAATGAACATTACAAACTTAAGAAAAATAGGGACACGGCTAAGAGCAGAGATCTCTTCCCACCTTGAAGAATTGCGCAAGGCGGCTCCACTTGGCAAAGGCGCAAGCGGTGATACCACACAGGCAGTTGACAAGAGGGCTGAGGACATTGTCATTGAAGAAGCGGAAAAATTAAACATTCCCGTCACGATCGTCTCTGAAGAATGCGGGACCAAGGAAATCCGAGGCGGCGGGGTGAAGCTCTTATTAGACCCGATTGACGGAAGCAGGAACGCATTAAGCGGCGTTCCGCTGTTTTCCACTTCAATAGCGATCATTGACGGCGACACTATAGGCAATACCGCCCTGGGCTACGTTATCAATTTAATAAGCGGTGATGAATTCTGGGCAATAAAGGGCAAGGGAAGTTTTTTAAATGGAACACCGATTACGACACAACGGGATGACACACTGAAAGTCATCGCCTATGAGGCACAAACCCCGAAGGAAGATATTCTGAGGATCATGCCACTCATTTCCCTTTTTCGCCGGGCAAGATGTTTCGGCTCAACCGCTCTCGACATGGCGTTTCTCGCGCAGGGCGCTGTCAGTGTGTTCGTTGTTCCCTCACAATCAAGGAGCTTTGATTTCGCGGCAGGATATCTTCTGATAAAAGAAGCAGGCGGGATTGTCACAGACATCAATGGAAAAGACATTGATGAAATTGAGATCGGCGTCAAGAGGTCAACCTCTCTCCTCGCGTCTGCGAATGAAGATTTGCATAAGAGGGCGTTAGTAGTTTTGAGGCAATAAGAAAAGGACGGATTTTTTTGATCCGTCCTTTTTTCTATATTCATAGATTCCCGCTTTCGCGGGAATGATGTTTATGTTTAATACCTGTAATGCTCCGGCTTGTACGGGCCTTCGACAGGAACTCCGATATAATCCGCCTGTTCTTTGGAGAGCTTTGTCAGCTTCACGCCGATCTTTTCGAGGTGGAGTCTTGCGACTTCTTCATCAAGCTGTTTGGAAAGCCTGTACACCTTCTTTTCATAGACGTCCCTGTTTTTCCAAAGGTCCATCTGGGCCAATGTCTGGTTGGTAAAACTGTTGGACATAACAAATGAAGGGTGTCCGGTTGCGCAGCCGAGGTTTACTAATCTTCCCTCCGCAAGAATGAAGATGGCGTGTCCGTCAGGGAAAACATATTTGTCGACCTGCGGTTTGATATTTATCCTTTTGACCCCGGGATAGACAGTCAGTTTGTTCATCTGGATCTCATTATCAAAATGTCCGATGTTGCAGACGATCGCCTGGTCTCTCATCTTTGCCATATGGTCGATTGTGATAATGTCTACATTCCCGGTCGTTGTTACATAAATATCCCCGGTGCCGAGGGTGTCTTCCACAGTTGTCACTTCATAGCCTTCCATTGCTGCCTGGAGCGCGCAGATGGGGTCTATCTCAGTGACAATCACTCTTGCCCCGAAGGCCCTCAATGACCTTGCTGAGCCTTTGCCGACGTCTCCATAACCGCATACGACCGCGACCTTTCCGGCCAACATCACGTCCGTTGCCCTCTTGATCCCGTCCGGCAAAGATTCCCTGCAGCCGTAGAGATTATCAAACTTTGATTTGGTAACAGAATCATTAACGTTGATCGCGGGGACTAACAAGGTCCCGCTCTTCATCATTTCATATAGCCTGTGAACGCCGGTAGTGGTTTCTTCGCTGACGCCTTTCCATTCCTTAACGGTTTTATGCCACCACTGGCTGTCTTCCTGCAACTGGGCTTTCAGTGTGTCGTTAATGATCTGAAGCTCTTTAATGTCCGTGGGTTCATCAAGTATCGCGGAATTGTTTTCCGCCTCATACCCCCTGTGAATAAGCAGGGTCGCGTCGCCTCCGTCATCAACGATCAACTGGGGGCCTTTTCCTTCCGGGAATGTTAAGGCCTTCAAAGTACACCACCAGTATTCTTCAAGCGTCTCGCCTTTCCATGCGAAAACCGGAACGCCTGCCTTTGCGATTGCCGCTGCGGCGTGGTCCTGTGTTGAGAAAATATTGCAGCTCGCCCATCTTACGCTTGCGCCCAGATCAACGAGGGTCTCTATAAGTACCGCTGTCTGAATGGTCATGTGAAGCGAGCCGGATATCCTGACCCCTTTGAGAGGTTTTGCCGCCTTGTATTTCGCCCTTATTGACATGAGACCGGGCATTTCCTGTTCAGCGATCTCGATCTCTTTTCTACCCCAATCAGCCAGGCTGATGTCAGCTACTTTATAGTCAGTAGCGCTATTTTTTAATGCTGCTGTAGACATATAATTTCCTCCCTTTAAAAACCGTTATGCGTTACGCGTAATGCGTTCTATCTTCTATTACAAGAAAAATAACCCCGCAGAAAATTATGCGGGGTTATCAGATGGTTATTATTTATAAAACTTCAGAGAATAGCGGAAACAGTTTCCCCATTACTTTGCGGCCTTTTTAAGTTTCTCTGCCATGTCTGTCTTTTCCCATGTGAATTCGGGCAGGCTTCTTCCGAAATGGCCGTATGCGGCAGTCTTTTTGAATATCGGCCTTCTTAGATTGAGTTTCTTTATGATCGCCGCTGGCCTCAGATCAAAAAGCTTTCTCACCAATTTTTCAATTTCTGCGTCGGGAATTTTTCCTGTGTTACCTGTGCTGACAAGAATGGACACAGGCTCAGGGACGCCTATCGCATATGCGATCTGCAGCTCCGCCCTGTCGGCAAGTCCGGAGGCAACAATATTTTTTGCCACGTACCTCGCCATGTACGCGGCCGACCTGTCGACCTTCGATGGGTCCTTGCCTGAAAAACATCCGCCGCCGTGACTCCCTACACCGCCGTAGCTGTCAACAATTATTTTTCTTCCGGTCAGTCCAGTGTCCCCCATCGGTCCGCCGACTACAAACCTTCCCGTGGGATTGATATGATATGTGATATGCTCTTCGTCAAGGAGTTTTTTGGGGATAATAGGTTTTATGACCTTTTCAATGATGTCTTCTTTCATCTCTTTTAATGTGATCTCAGGGCTGTGCTGTGAAGAGACCACGACTGTATCAACCCTGAGAGGCACGCCGTCTCTGTATTCGATGGTGACCTGTGTCTTTCCGTCGGGCCTTAGATAGCTGAGGATATCTTTCTTTCTTACTTCAGTCAGCCTCATGGCGAGTTTATGCGCAAGCATTATCGGCATCGGCATGAGTTCAGGGGTTTCATTACAGGCAAATCCGAACATAAGCCCCTGGTCTCCTGCGCCGCCCGTATCAACGCCCATGGCGATATCCGGTGATTGTTCATGTATGGAGGTGATTACAGCGCATGTCTCATAATCGAAACCATATTTAGCCCTGGTGTAACCGATGTCCCTGATGGTCTCCCTTATTATCGTAGGGATATCTGCATAAGAGTCAGTAGTAATTTCTCCCGCGACAAATGCAAGACCGGTTGTCAGCATTGTTTCACACGCAACCCTCGCCCTTGGATCTGATGCTATGATTGTGTCGAGTATTGCGTCGGATATCTGATCTGCGATCTTGTCGGGATGCCCTTCGGTTACAGACTCAGATGTAAACAGGTAATTCCTTTTTTTCATATTTTCGCCTCCATGAAGTGTGTAAGAATCATTTATTTAATAATTTTCACCTTCTTCTTGTCAAGGAAAGTGTAAAAATTTATGTGCCATAGCAGTCTCTGATGGCATATAAATCTATCACGCTGGAATGATTATATCTCTTGACTAATAAATATCCGGAGGTTATATTTTCAATGTGATTAATAAATATATCCCGTTATCATTAGAGAAAATAACAACCTGCCGCCTGAAGCGCAGAAAAAGCAAGGTCCGGCTTAATAAGATCGGGAGGCCCTTCGGCGGAGGAAGCTTCAAGGATTTTCTCGACACGCTGCCGGATATTCTTGCCGCCGGAGATTTCAAATCCGTAGTCAATGCAATAATTAAAGCAAGAAAGAAAGATAAACCGGTTGTCCTCGGCATGGGAGCCCATCCCATAAAGGTGGGCCTTTCACCCCTTATCATCGACCTCATGGAGAAAAGGTTGATCACCGCTATCGCAATGAACGGCGCGTGCATAGTCCATGACTTTGAGCTCAGCCTGATGGGTCAGACTTCGGAAGATGTTGACGTTGAACTTTGCCGTGGAACATTCGGGATGGCAGAGGAGACGGGCGCGGAATTGAACAAGGCTATTAAAGATGGGGTGAAGAAAGGTCTCGGCATCGGCAAAGCGGTTGGCGAATATATTTTAAAGAGCAGCGCGGCTTACAGGAAATTAAGTATCCTGGCGGCGGCAGCGAGACTGGATGTCCCTGCAACTGTGCATGTTGCGATAGGCACCGATATCATCCACATGCACCCTGAAGCGGATGGGGCCTCCATAGGAGAGGGGAGCATGAGGGATTTCAAGCTTTTCTCATCGGTTGTCGCTGGCCTTAAGGGCGGGGTGTATATAAACTTCGGCTCGGCCGTTGTCCTGCCCGAGGTTTTTTTAAAGGCTGTCGCGGTTACAAGGAACCTCAAATTCGATGTGAAAAATTTTACGACCGTCAATATGGATTTTACCCAGCACTACAGAGGCCGTGAAAATGTCCTGAGGCGGCCCGTGCTTTCAGGAGGCAATTCATACGCGTTGACCGGCCATCACGAAATAATGTTTCCGCTTCTGGCTGCCGCTGTAATTGAGGAGACAAAGAAAAGAAGAAATGAGACCCGTTGTTGACGAGGAATTGTGTATCGGCTGCGGCAATTGCGCGGAAATATGCCCTGCGGTTTTTCAGCTTATTGACGAAAAGTCAAAGGTGATCGATCCTGATGCCTGCGAGTTTGCCGGCTGCTGCGAGGCGGCCGAGGAGAATTGCCCCGTAGACGCCATAACGATCGAAGAGGACTGAGCGCTTCCGGAAATTTTCTCTCCATATACTTGCCATATTCAGGCGTCTCGATTAAAATACATCGTGCCAAATGTAGGGGCACAGCGCGCTGTGCCCCTACATTTGTTAGGATGCGCCTGTAGCTCAGTCGGATAGAGCAACTGCCTTCTAAGCAGTGGGCCAGGGGTTCGAATCCCTTCAGGCGCGCCATGCAAATTCTGCTTTGCAAAATTTGCAGTGACAAGTGGTCAGTGAAAAGAAGTAAAGAAGACAAGTTTTTTCTGTTCACTATTCACTCGTCACAATTTACTTTCTTACATGGTGAGTGTAGCTCAGTTGGCAGAGCATCTGACTGTGGCTCAGAGGGTCGCGGGTTCAAGCCCCGTCACTCACCCCAAAATTTTGCAGAGCAAAATTTTGGCATTCAGCCTTTAGCGGTCAGGTTTTAGCTTAAAGCTAAAAAATGCGCCTGTAGCTCAGATGGATAGAGCATCGGCCTCCGAAGCCGAGGGTCGGAGGTTCGAATCCTCTCAGGCGCGTAGAAGTGAGAAGGGCCTGTAGCTCAGTTGGCAGAGCAGCTGACTCTTAATCAGCGGGTCGAAGGTTCGAATCCTTCCAGGCTCACTATTAACATCAAGGGAATTAGCCATTTAAGGTTAGTTCCTTTTTTAGCTATTATCAAATGAGAAGTAACGGTGTGTTCCCCGGTCAGTTCAAAGAGGCGGAAGAATAAACCCTGTTGAGGTCATTTGCGATGGAGGATTTCCCGGACATATCTATTGTGTTGTTTGCAAAATCCTTTCTTTAAATGATATACTTTACCTTATTTCTAAAAGGAGGTGTAATACATTGAATTTATTTGAGAAAAAAATAAAGTCTGTATTAGATCTTATGGTAAGCAGAAGAGGATTACTAACTGGAGGGCTTGTAACTATCGCCTCAAGTTTTATCCCTCGCAAGGCCTTCTCAGCAGTTAAGGATATTCTATCCCCGGACCGTTCATTGTTCTTTTATAATGTTTATACAGGGGAGCAACTGAAAGCTGATTATTGGAGCAATGGCCAGTACCTGACAGATGTGCTGTCAGATGTAAATCATATATTCCGCGATCACTTAACGGAAGCTATCGAAGTGATTGATACAAACCTCTTAGACCTGCTTTTTGCTTTACAGGAAAAATTGAGAATTTCCGAACCGCTTCATATTGTATCCGGATACCGTTCCCCGCAGACTAATGCAAAATTAAGAAAATGGAAAAAAGGGGTCGCAAAGAACAGTCTCCATATGTACGGAAAGGCTGTTGATATACGTGTGCCGGGATACTCATCAAGAGCTATAAGAGTCGCAGCCATGGAATTGCAAGGAGGAGGAGTAGGTTATTATCCCAGGGCAGGCTTTGTTCATTTAGACGTTGGAGATATCCGTTACTGGTAGATTGCAATTAGTTATCGCAAACAGTAGACACTCCCGAGACTGTCTCACTAACTGTGTAAGTTCAATTTTCACTGTATCCTATCCTCAAACAATATAGCGATCTGAGAATAGACTTGAGACCATCCTCTGAGAGGCATGGTCCATTTTTTATCGAGTTCCAGTGCTGCCATATATA